>CALHAX010000070.1 GCA_937931785.1 uncultured Hyphomicrobiaceae bacterium
GGCGCCGTCGGGCGTGTAGCAGATCGGCCCGTTGTTGACGGTCTTGATGCCCGCCTCTCCAAACGACGGTATGCGCTCGATCACCTTGAGCAGGTGCTGCTCCAGGCGCTCCGTATCCGGTGGTAGCAACTCCTCGGCAAAGTCCTTTGGTATGCCGTCCAGCGCCCAGAACTTCGGCTGTGCCTCGTAAACGCCACACAGATAACCATCCCGCTCCTGTCGCGTGTTGGACGGTGCTGCCGGATCGCGCACCGCTGGCACGTAGCTGTCGCGATCCTTCAACTCTGGCACAGGGCCGGTTATGATTTCATGGTGCTGCAACGGATAAAGCGGCAGGTTCAGCCCGAGCGGCGCAGCAAGCTCTCGCGACCAGAAACTCGCGGCCAGCACCACATGATCCGCCGTGATCTCCCCGCCAGAAGTCTCGACCCTCCAGCCGTTTCCATCACGTGAAAAACCAAAAACCTCGGTTCTCCTACGAATATCTGCACCCATCACACGCGCAGATTTCGCCATGGCATGTGTTGCCCCTGAGGGATCGACATGTCCGTCAGCAGGTGTGTGCGCTGCGCCAAAAATATCATCCGTGTTCAGCAACGGATGTATTGCCGCCGTCTCGTCAGGCGTCAAAACCGCATAGGGAATTTCGAACTCTTTATATAGTGGCTTCAGCGACTTGTAGTACGCCAGCTCCTTTGTCGTCGTTGCGAGGCGCAGGCTTCCGGTCTGGTGAAAGCCAACGTCCTGTCCCGTTTCTTCCTGAGCCGCGACGTAGGTCCGCAACGAATTCACATAAAGCCGCGTAATACTGGGGTAGTGTCCGAAGTGCGTCACGTTACCCGCTGCGTGCCACGTAGAGCCGGACGTGAGCTCACGCCGCTCCAGTAGAACCGTATCACTCCACCCAAGCTTCACCAGCCAGTACAGGACGCTGCACCCAACAATACCTCCGCCGACGATGGCCACGCGATGGTGATCGGTCATGTCGACCTCATGTGCGGAAGGTGAATATCGTAGGTGTTCCGGATTCGCGCGTCTATCTCACTTGGAATATAATCCGGTTTGTGATGAGTGAGAATATCCTGAGCCGCGATACGCGCACGCTCCCAGATATCCGTACTTCCCGCATCGCGCCAATCGTCAGGAGGCGTGCGGTCGGCATGGCGTGGGTAGACGAACTCGCTCTGCATAAGGTCAAGTGTCTGCTCCGCGCCCAGGAAATGTCCAGCTCCCGCAACGGTCTCCGCGATCACGTCAACCGAGAGGGTTTCGTCCGTCACCTCAATTCCACGTGCAATCCGGCGAATGCTGGACAGCATGTCATCGTCGATCACCATGGCTTCGTGCGAGCAGCCAAGCAGGCTCGCCAGCATACCAGCGGACTCGTAGACGAAGCCGCCACCCGAGAGTGCGGCCAGAACCGTGGTCAAAGCTTTCTCGAATCCCGCCTGGTTGTCTGGTAACTTGGAATCGGTCATGCCCGCGCCCATGCCGCCCGGAACGCCGTAAAAGGCGGACATTTGCCCGGAGGCCGCACCTAGCAGCGCCTGCTCGCCACCGCCGCCGCTGAACGCCCCCGTGCGTAAATCAGAGACGAATGCCCAGTTCCCAAGGACCGTCGGGTGCCCGGGCTTGAGCAGGTTGATCACCGTCAGCGACGCCAACCCTTCTGCACAGACTTGCGCCAAGGTCCCGGCCAACGCCGCAGGCGCCGTCGCACCCGCCTGGGGTCCGGTCTGGCAGTGCACAGGCATGCCAATGTCCACCGCGGCACATGCGACATCAAGGCTGTCTTGCGCAAATGTCAGCGGTGAGACGACCGTCGTTGCGTGAACTGTGCAGAACGGGCGCTTTGCAAACGTGCCCTCGCCGCCCGCCAGCATATCCAACAACGGAACCAGGCGATGGACGTGCGGGCCTTCGACAATGCTGGTTGCGATGTGTTTTTTCGTCCCTGCAGCACAGGCGTAGATCGTGTTGACATCGAGATTGAACGGGTCGGCGACATCTGTCGCCACAACAGGGCGTGCAAACCACTGAAGGTTTGGCAGTGTATCGCAGAGGCGGGCCAGATCGTAGAGATCCGCCAGCGTGCTTGGGCGATAGTTTTGTGTTTCGATATCAAGCATCGTAACGGCAGCGCCGCCGGTACAGAAGTTCACCACACCGTTCCGGGCTTCAAAGTCACAGGCGGGATCGCGACCATGAACCGTGAACGATTTTGCCGCCACAGCCAGCGCATCTTCCACTAAGGCGCGTGGAAACAGGAGACGTCCCCCCTCCGACATCCGGCATCCTGCAGCGGTGGCAAACGCCATGACCCGTGGCGTTGGACTGCCCATGCCGACAGTTTCAAGCAGATCCAGCGCAGCGCCATGCACACGCAGCATTTCCGCGTCGCTCAGTGGTGCGAAGCGTGCGCCAAGCGGCGTCCCGGCGACCATGGTCACATTCTGCGCGGCGTCCTCACGTTGCAGCTTGCGAGATTTTCGTCCCCCGGTTCGTAGTCCCGTGGCGTGCGGCTTTCTCATACTCTGATGAATCAGGCCGAACCAGCCAGGGGCACCCGTTCCCCGGCACGGATCACGTCATCCTGCCACGGCTTGCGTGAGAACACCTCTTCGACGTGTGGGCGGAAATGCTCCAGGTCGTGCCAGTCATAGTCCGGATCGAATGCGGACTGATCCCACCGCTCCGTGAAATCTACGCCCGTCTGATAAAACGGATGGTCCTTGAATTTCTGTCGCGCTTCCCGGTCGCCGCCTGTCAGGTGCGCATAATAATACATCTGGAAAATACCATGTGTCCGCAGAGTCCAGGTGCATTCCTCGCGCATGTAAGGTGCTGCGATCACGGCGGCCAGACTGTCGTGATTGTGCGGCGCCAGCGCGTCACCCATGTCATGAATCAATGCTGCGACAATCCAGTCCACATCCGCGCCATCGCGTTCCGCCATCGTTGCCCCGATCAGGGAATGCTCCAGCCGCGAAACCTGGTATCCGGACAAGCTCTCGTCGAGCTCTGCCAGTTCGCGCATGATGCGCGACGGAAGTTTTTTCACGAACTCTTCTTCAAGTTCATCCAGCAAGGCGTAATCGGCTGCCGTGCCATCTTTCATCTGGCGAAAGGATACGATCCGGGACTGATCCATGAATTTGCTCCAGCTGAAGTGCTTGTCCTGAGCGTCAGTCTGAAACCGAAATGCTTGTCGGCGCAAGCTGGCGCAACGCGTTTTTCTGATGAGAATGCAAGGAACGTCACAAAAGTGTACTGATTCCGCCAGTGTCACGCCGTGAATCGTCGCCATGAGTGAAGGCGTTGCGTGCGCGGCCTGACTGTGGGAGTGCAGATGTCAACGGGAGCACGCCATGATGATCGCCGATACAAATGCAAAAAACCTGAGCCTGGTCTTGCGTGGCGACCATGTCGGATAACGTTGCGCCTGTGCCACCACGTCGGATTGGCAGTGTCACTGTTGGCATCCTGGCTGCGATCATCGCAGCCATCTCAATCAGCATCAGCAACGTGTCCCTGCCGATCTTCTACGACAATGGTGGGGATGTGCAGGCTTTTCTGACAGGACGATATGGAATCTCCTGTCTTGCCGCCGCATGTCTGGCGTTGGCAGTGCGCGCCATGCAGACGCACAAGGCCAAAAGCGCAAGCTGGTTGACCGATGCGGAAGTGGGGGCAGCCTTGCTGTCGGGCGGTCTCTATGGCGCTGGCGCTCTGCTGGTTCTGGGCTCCATCGCATTGATCCCCGTCGCGCTCGCAATCCTGATCCTGTTCACCTTCCCGGTTCTTACTGTCGTGTTCAAGGCCATCATCGACCGCCGTATGCCGGAGTTCCTGCAGATCGTATTCCTGATCGTTGCATTGATTGGTGTCGCCCTGGCGCTGGATGTTCAACAGGGCAGCCTGAACGGCGTCGGTCTTGTGATGGCGGCAACGGGAGCGGTTATGGTCGCCGGTACATTTGTGATGAACGAACGTCTTTTGCCGGATGCGGAACCTTTTGCGGCATCCGCCGTGATGGCTTTGTCAGGACTGGCAATTGTGACCGGATTTGCGCTGGCTACAAAATCCTTTTCTATCCCAACCGGTCCAGGCTTGCCTGCGCTTGCAACCGCAGTCGCGGGGAGCACGATCGCGTTCCTCGGAATGTTCTGGGCGGTGAAGGCGATAGGTGCGACGCCGACAGCCATGATCATGAATCTCGAACCGGTGTTCACGATTGCCTTGTCTGTTTGGGTCTTGAGCGAGGTGCCCAGCATGCAACGGCTCTGCGGTGCAGCGCTCGTCATCGGCGCGGTTGTCGTGTCGCAGCTTATGGCAGCACGCGGACGCGTCAGTCCTTTTCCGAGTCCGTCGACATCATCCGATCTGCGGTATAACGCTGACCGACAACCGTCTCCTCGTTGATCAAGGCATCGAGTTCCGCGACGGTTACATCGTCAAGAACCACCTCAGATGCGCCACCATTTTCCTCCATATGCGAGATGTCCTTCGTGCCGGGAATCGGCACCATCGTGCGGTCCTGACGTGCCAGCAGCCAGGCCAGTGCCAGTTGCGCCTTCGAGCAGTTGTTGGCCGCTGCAATGTCGCCAAACGGCTCCAGCAGCTTGACGTTCTGCGCGAATGCTTCCGGTTCGAACCGCGGCCGCGCAATTGTGCACCGCAAGTCGTTGTCTGCAAGATTGGTCACATCTTCCGTGACGCCTGTCAGGAACGAACGTCCAAGCGGTGAAAACGGCACCACGGTTGTTCCAAGCTCCTTGCACACGGCCATGATCTTGCGCTCCGGTGTGCGCGACCAGAGGGAATACTCCGATTGCAGCGCTGCCATGGGGTGGGTGGCGTGCGCCTTGCGCAATGTTGCGCTTGAACATTCCGAGATGCCTAACTCGCGCACCTTGCCCGCCTCGACCAGTTGGCTCATCGCACCGATCGTCTCTTCGACCGGAACCTTTGGATCCGGGCGGTGCAGGTAATAGAGGTCGATCACGTCCGTCTTCAGCCGCTTCAGGCTCGCCTCGCAATGTCCTTTGATGAGCGCAGGATCGCCGTTGATTCCGTCTTTTGACAATCCGCACTTTGTTGCGAGCACATATTCATCGCGCCGTGTAGGTATCGCCTTTCCGATCAGTTCCTCGTTGTGCCCGTTGCCGTACATCATCGCCGTATCGAGGAATGTGTACCCGACGTCCAGCGCCCGGTTGAGCAGTCGCATGGAGGTTTCTTCACTTTCCGGCTTCCCGTAGCCCATGGACATGTTCATGACGCCGAGGCCGATGGCAGACACGGTCAGCGAACCGATTTTACGGGTGTGCATGTTTGGAATTCTCCGGGATTGGCATAAGGCTCGCCGATTGTGTCTCTGATCTGGTGGCAGGCGTCAACCATTGCCAAGGGGCACGTCTTCAGATCTTACTGGAGCAAGTCGATGTCGCTCTGGGTGACAGTGTACGACGCGGTGAAACGAACGCTGTCGCCAGGCGCAAGACTGTCCCACGATGCGTTGATGCCAGCATCCGTTGAGTTGCTGAGAGGAGGCGCATCGTTGAAAAGCGTCTCGTTTGTCGGCACTGGGGCAGGCCCCGAACCATTGTGAACGTCGGAAATGGTCACACCATTGATCGTCACATTGCCGGTGTTTGTGACGATATACGTATACGTGATGATATCGTTGACAGCGCGCAACGTATCGTCATCTGCTTCTTTCGTGATCGTCAGAACCGGACTGGGCACGATGTTGGTGACAACGGCGGAACTTGGATCCGTAACATCGTTTGCTGAGCCGCCCGGTGATGTGCCCTGCCCGGTCGCTATGTTCGACACACCTCCTGCATCAATGTCGGCCTGAACGAAGGTATAAGCCGCTGTGTATGTTGCGGTTTCACCGCTCACAAGCGTTCCTTCTGGTGATCCGCCACCAGGAACAAACGTTGGACCGGAGGTTAATGCAAGTCCTCCTCCGCCCAATCGCGTCAGGGCGTCCGAAACATTAACGCCGGTCAGCGTTGATGTGCCTGTGTTCTGGACCGTGATTGTGTATGTGACCTCATCACCGGCATCGACGAGGGTTGTACTGTTCCCGAGGCCAGCCGAAACGCTTACAACAGATTTGTTGGTTTCAATCGCCGTTGCCGTGATACTCACGCTTGCCTGGTTGTTGCCGCCGGTACCGGTGCCGCCGTTGCTGTCATTACCGGCCCCCGTTGTAACCGTGACGTTTGCTGTCGTGGTGGCCGTCGGCGTTCCGGAGACGGAGCATACAATCCCGCTGCCGCTCGCGACTGAGGTCGGCGGTGAGGGCACGCATCCCGTGACAACAACGCCCGCTGGAAGCCCTGTGACGCTGCACGTGGCAGAAACAGCCGTGTTCGGTCCCGCATTGTCGCAGGTGAAGCTACCGGCGTAAGGCGTGCCAACAATCGTATTCGTTGGCAGGCCTGACAGATCCGGTGACATGTCCGCGCCCGCAACCGTGATCGACGTTGTTGCAGAGTCGTTTGCCGGATCGATATCGTTCGTTGCGCCCGTTGTGCCAGTCACCGTGGACGTGCCAGTGGCTGTGGGCGCACCAGACACGTTACATGTTATCGTGTTGCCAGGAGCAATCGTTGCAGGTGGCGACGGCGTGCATGAAGTGACGTTGATACCGGCAGGAAGGCCCGCAGCGCTGCAACTCGCTGCATTTGCTGCAACCGGAGCCAGCGCATCGTTCGTGCAGGTGAAGCTGCCAGTGTAGGGTTGGTTGAGATCTGCCGTTGTGGGGAGCCCACTCAAGTCTACGGACATGTCCGAAGCAGTGGCAGGAATTGTGAAGGTCACCGTAGCCTGACGGCGGCAGGTGTTATTGATTACGAACGAACACCCCTGCGTTCCTTGCAGAGAGTGGAGAGTCTGGATGGTAATCGTGTAGGTGCCGGGCGTGGAAGCGGCCGGGATCGTGACGTTCACCGTTTCCGTATAGGTTTCGTTGCCGGTGCCGACGTTGGCGTGATTGTTTGTGCCGGATGCCACGACACCGCCACTGAGCAACACACGCCATTCATTGTTGATCGGTGGGTTATGGCCAACGTGAAAAATCGAGTAGGTGAACGTGAGTGTCGTCGTGGTCCCAGCAATGCCTGTCGTAGGGGTGAACGAGTCAACGACAAGGCTGCGGTTCGTGTGGGCGGCAGCCGGCACGGCAAGCAGCGACAGCCACACCAGCGCTACTCCTAAACGGCATATACGTTGGAAAGTCATCCAAATGCCCTCGCTGAGTTCCCACTGCGCATTGGATGCACATGGTCGGCAAGAACAAAGTAGCTCCACCCAGCACTATTCTGTCTAGAAACTACAGTAACCGATTCGCAGGTTCCATCGATAATACGTGGCGTGGACACAAAGGTTGTAACGTTGTTTCTCCACTACGGATCACCGTAGTTTGGCATCGTACGAGTGATATTTCCAAGAAAGATCAATCCCCATGAGAACGCGACTCGCTTGCACCATTGTGCAACTGATCTCGATGTGTGCCATGACCACAGCGGCGCAGGCCCATCAGGTTGCGACAGGCCTTGAGGGTTTTCCTGCACACCTCCTTCATCCGATACTGACGCCGCATCAATTCTTGCTGGTTGTTGTTGCGAGCGTCCTGGCGGCGGGCACTTGGCCAGGTTCTGTTGTGTCGGGCGCGTTGGCATTCACGGTTGGCAACGCTGGCGGTTGGGCGATGCAGTATTTTTTGCCAGATGCACTGCCGTCCTACTGGATCGTTGCATACGCGGTGCTGATGGTTGGGGCGATCGTGACCACGTTCTCCCAAAAGTCCTGGTTGCCGATGGCCATGGCGTTGATCTTTGTCATCGGTGGCGTGTTCGGTCTCGATAACTACAATTTAAATCCGTCGTTGATCGAGCGCATTCAACCTCCTCTTGGTATCATTGTCAGTGTGTCGGTGCTCATGGTGGTTATTGGTTGGGTTCTATCTCGCCCCGTGCCGCAGTGGCTCAGGTTAGGCGTACGCGGCGTGACAGCTTGCATCGGCGTGCTTGCTGCCGTGTGGCTCTCATCTGAACTGGGTATGTAACTTAATTATGCAGGCGTTAAATCCGATAAGCCGTCATTCCCGCATCATCGAACGTGAGCCCGAATCCGGGCGTATCGGGTACAGCGATCTCGCCGCTCTCCGGGATCAACCGACCTTGGCAAACGTGATCCATGTCGCCCGCCAGTTCGGGAAAATATTCGCACAAACCCGCGTTCGGCATCCCCGCAGCCGCATGTGTTGATGCTGATAGCCCAACCGTCATGCTGTTGTAGTTGTGCGCCGAGGCGGTCATCAGGTGGGGTTCCACCATCGCACCAATCTCGCGTAGTTCCAACAATCCGCCACACGCACAGATGTCCGGGTTTATATTCCCGCTGGCCCGTCGTTCTACAAGATCAAGAAATGCAGCTTTCGACGCCAGTGTTTCCCCTGTCATCAGCGGTTGACGCGCCTGATTGCGCAACTGCCGATAAGCGGACGCATTGCTCGGTGGGAAAGGATCTTCCACCCATGCCAAATCAAATGGTTCAAGTCGGTGACACAGCGCGCGCGCCTGATCCGGCGTCTTGCGGCGGGAGAGATCAATAGCCAGCGCCACGTCCGGTCCGACCGCTTCTCGCACACTCGCAACCCGCGCAATCCCTTCGGCATCATCGGCAACATCACGGAAGGGATAGAATTTCAACGCCTGGAACCCGACGTCGACCTGCTCGACCGCCTTGGCGACGAGAGTGTCGACTGAAACGGGACGCTCGCTGAAAAGATTGGCGTAGAGCGAAACGGTGTCGCGACACGCTCCGCCCAGTAGTTTGTAAACCGGGACATCCAGCGTTTTGCCGAGTGCGTCCCAGAGCGCCAACTCGATGCCACTGGCCGCTGCAAATCCATCGATTCCGATACGCTGTTCACCAAAGTCGTTGAACACGTCATGGACGAACGCCTTGATGCGGGTGCCATCCGTTCCGACCAGTCGCTCTCCAAGGGCATTCACAAGCGCAACCTGCGACGGTTCACGGTGCGTCAGCGTGTAAACCTCACCCCAGCCAACAACGCCATCGCGTGTCTCGACACGAACGAACAACCACGGTTTCCGAGCGCACCAACCATCCGGTTTATTATCTCCCGGAACCAGATAGGGTGTGACGGACGCGATGGTCATATCATGTGGCATTGCGATCCCCGATACTCGATGTGTCAGTCGCGCCTGGCTCTATCCATGCTGGCTCACATCAGTCCGTAAACAATGCCGCCGATGCTTCCGAGCAGGAGAGCGACATTGGCAAGAAACCCCATGACAAACCCGATCGCTCTGCTTTTTGGATCCCGCACGTACGTCACATAGTAGATCGGTCGTCCGATAATGAACAACAAACCAATGGCTGCCCCGATGGGCGCACTGACGAACATCGCAAACATCCAGAGAGATGGAAGAAAAACGATCAGTTGTTCCAGCGTGTTTTGCTGCACGCGAAAAATCCGTTCCCATTCCGGATGCCCTGAAGTCGCCGGTGCCGGCACGCCATACTTCTCACGCGTGAAACCGACGCGCATCGTGAAGAACATGAATTCGAGAAGGGCGATGGCGGTGACGAGAGCAGGTAATTCCATGGTAAGCCTCATAGGGGTGACAGGAGTTTCCCCTCTTTAGCATGCGCGCCGATTGGCTCAATCCTCGAACGGATCGTGCACCAGGATCGTGTCGTCGCGTTCCGGGCTTGTCGAAAGCAGCGCAACCGGCGACTCGATCAGCTCTTCAACGCGGCGGACATACTTGATCGCCTGCGCGGGCAGGTCGGCCCACGACCGCGCACCAGCCGTCGACTCCGACCAGCCTTCGAGTGTTTCGTAAATCGGCTCGACACGGCCTTGCGCTCCGGCCCCCGCTGGCAGGTGATCGATTTCCTCGCCATCCAGCATGTAACCCGTGCACACCTTCAATTCCTCGAACCCGTCCAGCACATCAAGCTTTGTCAGCGCGATCCCGGTGACACCCGCAACCTTCAGCGTCTGCCGCACCAGGCAGGCATCGAACCAACCGCACCGACGCTTCCGCCCCGTGACCGTGCCGAATTCGTGGCCGCGCTCGCCAAGCCGTTGCCCGACCTCGTCTTCGAGTTCCGTCGGGAACGGCCCCATGCCCACACGCGTTGTGTAAGCCTTGGTGATGCCAAGCACATAGCCAACCGCACTTGGTCCGACGCCAGATCCTGTCGCTGCTTGCGCCGCAACCGTATTGGACGACGTGACGAACGGGTATGTCCCGTGGTCGATATCGAGCAGTGCCCCTTGCGCCCCTTCGAACAGGATACGTTTTCCGGCCTTGCGTTTCTTGTCGAGCAGATCCCAGACCGTGTCCATGTAAGGGAGGATTTTTGGCGCAACTTCGGCCAGTTCGGCGAACACCTCTTCCGCCTTGATCTCCGGCTCACCAAGGCCACGGCGCAACGCGTTGTGGTGCGTCAGGATGCGATCCACCTTGCCTTCAAGGCTTTTCAGGTTCCGCAGATCCTGTACACGGATCGCGCGACGTCCGACCTTGTCTTCGTAGGCCGGGCCGATGCCTCGGCCTGTTGTGCCAATCTTGTCGCCCTTGTTCGCCGCTTTTTCGCGCAGGTTATCCAGCTCGCGGTGCAGCGGCAGGATCAGCGTCGCGTTCTCGGCAATGCGCAAGTTGTCGTGTGTGATCTCGACGCCCTGTGTCTGGACGTTCTCGATTTCCGACAGCAGCGCCCACGGGTCAATAACCACCCCGTTGCCGATTACCGCCAGCTTGCCGGGGCGCACCACACCGGAAGGCAGCAGCGACAGCTTGTAGACCTTGCCGTCGATGACCAGCGTATGGCCGGCATTATGCCCGCCCTGGAAGCGCACCACGACATCGGCGCGCTCCGAGAGCCAGTCCACGATCTTGCCTTTTCCTTCGTCGCCCCACTGGGAGCCGACGACCACGACATTGGCCATATTCCTGCGTCCTTCGTCCAGACATGACTTCGCCCCGGCTTTTGGCCAGGGCGTGCGTGTCTATACGCGTTATAAGCGTGTGGGGGAACAGAAGAGTTCAGTTGGCCACAGGTGGTTGGGCAGTAGGGCGTTCGCGTGATATGCGACGCGCAAGACGATCACATATGTACGTCGAACAACGGGGCTCCCATGACAGACAAGACAAGCATTCTGATTTTCGCAGGCAGTACACGACAAGACGCATTAAGCGGAAAGCTGGCCCACGCGGTCAGCCTCGAAGTGGCAGGTCAGGGCGGGGTTCCAAAGCTGATCAGCCTCAAGGATTTCCCTGCTCCGATCTATAACGGTGATGATGAAGCTGAGAATGGTGTCCCGCAAACCATCCAGGATCTGACGGCGCTGATCCGCGGCCATGACGGGGTGATCATTGCAACACCGGAGTACAACGGGTTCTTCACACCATTGATCAAGAACACGCTCGACTGGTGTTCGCGCCCCGGAGCTTCAACGCAATCCCCCGCTTTGCCGCGCGGTAAACCGGCGTGTGTCGTTGCCAGTGCTCCCGGCGCAATAGGAGGCATCCGCGCCATTCCACGCCTGCGCGATTATCTCTCGGAACTGGGATTTCTTGTGTCACCAGAAGTGCTCTCCGTTTCGAAAGCGGGCGACGCGTTCGGTGATGACGGACGTTTGCAGGTCGAAGCGCAGGCAGATGGATTGAAACGCGTGGTGACAAAATTTCTGGAGCTGAGCACCAGGGCACGCACATCCTGATGACAATGCTTTCGACCGATGTTTTGTCGTTCGTGGGGCAGGGCCTGAACCGACCGGAATGCGTGATCTGTCATCGCTCTGGTTTGATGTTTGTTCCGGACTGGACGCCGCCAGGTGGCGTCACAGTCATCACGCCGGATGGCACCACAACGCGCATTCTGGCAACGCAACCCGAGGGGAACATTGATCTCCCGGTACGGCCCAACGGGATCGCCCTGGAGTCTGGCGGGAGTTTTCTGCTTGCGCACTTGGGAGAAGAGCGCGGCGGCATTTATCGGTTGTGGCCCGATGGGAGGGTCCAGGTCGTGACGGATGAAATCGACGGCCACCCCATGCCTCCTGCCAACTTCGTTACCTGCGATCAATCCCGTCGTATCTGGATCACAATTTCGACGACACGCACGCCGCGTGCTCTGGATTATCGTCCTGACGCCGCCACAGGAATGGTTGCCCTTCATAAGGACGGGTGCACAACTTGCGTTGCCGACGGATTGGGATACACCAACGAGTGCGTGCTTTCGGAAGATAACAGCACGCTTTGGGTCAATGAGACGTTCGCCCGCCGCCTCACGGCGTTCGCAGTGCAGGACAATGCACTCACGAACCGATCCACAGTCACAACATTTGGCGCGGGAACCTTCCCGGACGGTTTGACACTGGTATCCGATGGCTCGCTGATCGTCACATCCATCGTTTCCAACCGCGTGATTCAGGTGCAACCGGGTGGGGCGCAATCCATCTGGCTGGAAGATTGTGATCCCGATCATCTGGATGTCGTGGAAACGGCATTCCAGTCCGGTGAGATGGGGCGCCTGCATCTTGATACGATCCGTGCGGCGCGGTTGAAGAACATCTCAAACCTCGCGTTCGGTGGCGACGATCTTCAGACAGCCAATCTTGGCTGTCTCCTCGGGGATCAAATCGCAACGTTTCACGCACCTGTTGCAGGGCATGCCTTGCCGCACTGGGATTGCGATATTGCTCCTCTGCAGGCTTGGCTTGGTGTGCAGGTATGAGAAAAACCCCATTGATCACACCGTTTCGTGTGGCCGTCGTCGGTGCCGGATATTTCGGCACGTTCCACTACGATGCCTGGAGCAGAATCCCCGAGAGCCAGCTTGTTGCCGTTTGTGACCATGACCTGGAGCGCGCGATGCCGCTGGCTCAGAAGTACGGCGCACCGGATGCACCGCTTGCCACGTTTTCCGACGTGCAACAGATGCTTGCGACCGTGCAACCAGATCTTGTTGACATCACCACACCGTCAGGTACCCACCGCGCGTTGATCGAAGTGGTGGCGCCACATGTGAAACATATCATTTGCCAGAAACCCTTTTGCGGCGACACATCCAACGCCGAAGCAGCCGTGGCTCTGTGTGCGCGTGAAGATACACGATTGGCTGTGCACGAAAATATCCGCTTTCAACCCTGGTATCGTGAGATCGCAAAGATCATCGATAGCGGCATATTGGGGGAGCTTTATCAGGTCAGTTTCCGGCTACGACCGGGCGATGGTCAGGGCGCGAACGCTTATCTTGAGCGGCAACCGTACTTTCAGACAATGCCGCGCTTTCTCGTCCACGAAACTGCGATCCACTGGATCGATACGTTCCGCTACCTTCTTGGCGAAGTCACCGGCGTGTCCGCGCGCCTGAAACGCCGAAATTCCAAAATAGCGGGAGAAGATGGCAGCCTGCTGGTTTTCGAATTTGAAAACGGAACCACAGGTCTGTTTGACGGCAATCGCCTGTCCGACCATGCCGCTGACAATTGTCGCCTCACGCTTGGGGAGATGTGGCTTGAAGGGGCTGCCGGAACGTTACGCCTGAACGGGTACGGCGAAATCTGGCTACGCAAATTCGGCAGCACGTGCGAGACGCAGCACGAGTTTACATGGAACGATCACTTGTTCGGGGGCGACTGCGTTTTTGCCTGCAACAAAAGCATTGTGGAGGCATGGCGCGACGGGCGGGACGCCGAAACCGAGGCGCATGCCTACCTGACGAACCAGCATATTGAAGACGCAGTGTACCGCAGCGCCGAAACAGGCACCTGGCAAGACATGTGATTGTCTTGAATCCGGCTGGGCGACATCGGTCGCAGCGGCAGACCGGTTCTAGAACAGGCCGTCGAATTTCTTCTTGAAGCGGCTGAGGCGTCCGCCACGGTCCAGCAGTTGCTGGTTGCCGCCGGTCCAGGCCGGATGCGTCGACGGATCGATGTCGAGTTTGAGTGTGTCGCCGTCGGACCCGTAAGTCGACATGGTCTGAAACTCGGTTCCGTCGGTCATTACGACAGTGATCTGGTGGTAGTCCGGGTGGACACCTTCAGCTTTTTTCATGACATCGGCCTATCGTGAAACGAGCCTCTTGCGCCTGCATCACGTGGGTGCAGCGTTCCCGGCTCTCGCATTCTGGGAAATTTGATGGTGCTATACGGGATTGCGCGCAAGCGAACAAGCCCGGATCGGCGCCATATTGCAGGAAATTCAACAATGATCCGGTTAACGGGCGTGGATTTATCGCGTCGTCAGTTTCAACTCAATCCTGCGGTTGCGCTGCAGCGCCTCCCGACTGTCCCCGGTGTCGATGGGCCGGAATTCGCCATATCCGGCCGCAACGAGCCGTTTGGAGGCCACACCTTCGGCGCTGAAGACCCGCAGTACTGATAGCGCACGGCCAAACGACAGTTCCCAGTTCGATGGGAATACGGGCGAATTGATCGGGTTCTTGTCCGTATGACCGTCAATCTGAAGAACCCAGTCGATATCGTCCGGAATTTGCGTCGACAGTTGCCGGATTGCGCGAGCGAGCGGTTCGAGTGCCTCAACACCTTCTTGCGTCAGCGACGCGGATGCTGGCGGGAACAGCACCTCCGACTGAAACACAAACCGGTCACCAACGATCTTCACGTCATCGCGTTCGCCAAGAATGTCACGCAGCCGCCCGAAGAAGTCCGATCGGTAACGTGACAACTCCTGCACCTTGCGCGCGAGCGCCACATTGAGCCGCTTACCGAGATCCTCGATCCGGGTCTGACTGTCGACTTCCTTCTTTTCGGATTCGTCCAATGCGGCTTGCAGCGATGCAATTTGTCGACGCAGCGACAACATCTGCTGGTTCAGGATTTCAACGCGAGCCAACGCTTCTGAAGAAATTTCCTTCTGCCCTTCCAGCTCCGTTGTGAGGGTCGCCATCCGACCTTCCGCATCTCCGGCCTTTTCCGTGCCGAGGTTGACGACACCGGACAACCGCTCGTTCTCCGCCTCGGTTCCGGCAAGACTAGCCTGCAAGGCGGCCAGCTCATCCTTGAGCGACTTGGATTGGCCTTTTTCGAGGGAGAGCAATTCTGTCAGTTGGGCGATCTGCCGCGTGAGGCGGGCCAGCGCACTGTCCTTGCCGCTGGATTCCTGGGTTACGAAATACTGCGCAATCATGAAAATCGAAAGCAGGAACGTCATGACCAGCAGGAGCGTGGCCATGGCGTCCACGAAACCGGGCCAGTAGTCGGCGGTTGCTGAACCGCGACGATTGCGCGAGCGAGCCATGGTGGACTACCCACCCCCGTTCAAACGTGTGCGCAGATCACGCAACACACCTGAAATCTCGACCTGCTGGGCAGATTGGTCGTCGACCCATTTGCGCACGACTTCCTGTTCCGAGCGCATTTGCCGGATCAATTGCTCGATCGCACCCGCCAGTTCCTTGGTTGCTTCGGTGCCGCTGCCATCGCCACCAATGGCGCCTGCAGCCAGTTGATCCGTCAGTATCGCAATGCTGCGCCGCATCTCGTTCACCGCCTGATTGAGATGCACTGTGCTGCTACCGTCCGAACCGCTTGATGTACTGCCAAGGTCCGTGATGGCAGACAGCCACTCTTCAAGCTCGTTGTAGAACCGGTTTTGTGCCTGGCTGGCTTGCAGATCCAGAAATCCGAGAATCAGCGAACCGGCAAGACCGAACAGCGAAGACGAAAACGCCGTCCCCATACTAGCAAGTGGAGCCTGTAGCCCGGTTTTCAGTTCCTCGAAAACCACAAGACTGTCGGAACCGCTGGTATCAAGCGCACTGATGGTCTGGCTGACCGACGTAATCGTACCGAGCAACCCCCAGAAGGTTCCAAGCAGCCCGAGAAAGATCAGCAAGCCCACGAGATAGCGTGACGTATCACGTGCTTCATCCAGGCGCGCAGAAAGAGAATCCATCAGCGTCCGCATCGACGACGCAGAGAGTGCGATCTGTCCACGCCTGTCACTCAGCATGGTTGCCATCGGGGCGAGCAGCTCCGGGCGATGCGAAATCTCGAGGCCCGGATCCGCAACACGGAACGCGTTGACCCAGTTGATTTCCTTGTTCAGGCGCCAGACCTGCCGAAATGCGTAAACAATGCCGACAAACAATACGAACAGAATTAGCCCATTCAAACCAACATTGTTCGTGAACGCACCAGTTGCCGGGGCTGCAAGAATGACCGCCAGGCAGGCAACAAGCGTCAGGAACATCACCATCCGCAGCAGATAGATCTGTGGTTTCGATAACTTCACCTGGAAGGAGTCGATGCCGTATTCGGCGCTGTCTCGTCTGGCCATATGTGCCCTCACCGCGGTTCTGTGACGCCGCAAGCGTCAGTGCCGCCTAACTCTAGTGGCTCCTGTCGCAGGACAAACGGGCAAGAATACGCCCCCGGTCCCCATTGTCCGCGAATTGTACCCTGATTCAGCATATGCGCAGGGTTTCCAGCGCCGTCAATCGTGCCTGCCATCCCGTCCACGACGGTATCTTGGTGGGGCTCGTGAAAACAAGCGTCGCGCTAACCACCAGCGCACCACAATCGCAGGTATGGCCGTGAACCTATTCACGCATCACGGTAATCTCCCTATAGAGGGGCTTCGCCACTCCCGCATTTCCGACAGGATTCCTTCACTATGCCCGCTTCCGCCCTGATGAACGTAATGACGAAGGCCGCCCGCAAGGCTGCGCGCGATCTGGTGCGCGATTTCGGCGAGGTCGAGCAACTGCAAGTGTCGGTCAAGGGACCGGGCGATTTCGTAACGTCCGCCGACCTCAAGGCAGAGCAGACAATCTTCGAAGAGCTGTCACGTGCGCGCGAAGGCTACGGTTTCGTTATGGAAGAGCGCGGTGTTGTGGAAGGGGCCGACAAGACCCACCGCTGGATCGTCGATCCCCTTGATGGCACGACGAACTTCCTGCACGGCATTCCGCAATGGGCTATTTCGATCGGCCTGGAGCGGGACGGCGAGATGGTGGCCGGGCTCGTCTTCAATCCGGTGACCGACGAGCTGTTTGCTGCCGAAAAGGGCAAGGGCGCCTTCGTCAACGATCGCAGATTGCGTGTCGCCGGGCGCAAGAAATTGTCTGACGCTGTCATTGCAACCGGCATTCCGCATCGTGGTCGCATGGAGCGGCACAAGCGCTTTATCGTCGAATGCGCGACCCTGATGCCCCAGGTGTCCGGTATCCGGCGTTTCGGCTCTGCGGCCCTTGATCTCGCCTTCGTCGCAGCGGGGCGCTTCGATGCTTTCTGGGAACGCGGTCTCGCGCCATGGGACATGGCCGCTGGTTTGCTTCTGATTCAGGAGGCCGGCGGAACGGTCACGGACACGCTGGGGCGCGGCGGCA
>CALHAX010000071.1 GCA_937931785.1 uncultured Hyphomicrobiaceae bacterium
TCACCTACGTACCCGATGAGTTTTCCGATTTGGGGAGCAAGCAGCATGTTGAACGCGTGATTGATCGCGAACAGCATTACGATGTTGCCAACAGTGTAACCGAATTTCTCGACCATCATGAAGCCGGCAAAAACAATGAAGATCTGCCGTCGGGCGCCGCTCATGAATGTCAGTGCGTAGTAGAGCCAATATCGCCGTTTCACAACCAGCGTCTTCAGTTGGACGACTTTTTCCGGGAAAACGGGGAAGCTGAAGTACAACCAGATCGTGATCGCCAGCGTCATCGCACCAGCAATAAGGTAAACGTCCCTGAAGCCCAGTCCCAGAACCGGGAAGAGAAAATAAACCAGACCATAGGCTGTGAGAGCTGCGAAAGATGCCGCCGCTGCGATGCGACCAAGGCCGTGCGCTGCATTCTCCTTTGGCAACCACTGCAGCGCGAGCGACTGCGCCATTGTCTCGTAATAGTGGAAGCCGAGCGACATGATGATGGTCGTTGCATAAAATGCGTATTCGTAAGGCAGGAACCCTGTGAGAGCCGTTCCGGCACCGAGAAACAGCAAGGCGAGAATTGCCAGCCGCTGTTCACGAAAGAATACAAGAAGCAGTACTGCACCAAAGGAGAGGAATCCGGGAATCTCGCGGATCGACTGCAAGATCCCTATCTCGCGGCCGGTGAAGTCTACTTCGTTCACGGCAAAATTGTTCAGCAACGTGAACCAGGTCGCGTGCGAGAGCTCCATGGCAATGACCATGAACATGAGCATCGCGACAGGGGTGCGCCAACGCGGCTCGCGAGCGTCAGGTTTTGATGAAGAAATCATCCTGTGCTGCTAGCACGTTGCGGTGGAAGACGCGACGGGAATACATGCTGGATTGCAGGGAACGCTTAAAGGTTCAGCAGACGCGTGAGAGGGCGAACCAGCCGGGGCATCCGTGTTGCGAACTGTATCATGGCTGGTCGGAGGCGTCGGATGTAGAGCGCTTCGTAAGCCTTGCCGCGCGATGTGAGGCCGAACGCGTAGTCGTGAACATCTACGTATTCATCGGTCCAGTCCAGTTTGTAGGCGTCCCCCGGTGACATGAGATCAAAGGTCGCGATCCCGTCGTCGAGGCTATGCGCAATCGCGTTCTCGAACAGCAGCGATCCCGGGCTGAACTTCTCGAACTGCAGGTCATAGGACGCAATGTGTGTGAGCAATCTGGTGCCGGATAGGAATGCGACGTTGATCGCAACCTCGCGATCTCCGCACCGCAAAACATAGACACGTAATCGACACGATGATGCGACGGAGGTTTCGAGATGGTTTGGTAGCGTCTGGAAGAACGTATCCATTCGAGCATCCGAGAACGCGACAGACAACAGGCGTCTTGAGGTCAGCCAGGCCCGTTTGAATGCAAATGCCTTGCGGATCAACCGAGTGGCTTCAGGTCCCTGCGTGACGACCTCGAACGATATATCTCCCTGCTCACTCAATCGCCGCTGATGACGCCTGCGGTTCTTGCGCGCCTTTGCGGAATAGCGGGTCTCGAACATAGTGAAGGACATGCCGGAGGGAAGTGTGACGGCAGGCGCAATATCCGCCGCTGTCTGTGTTGGTGACCAGGCTTCCAGAATGTCTGCAAGCACGCTGTCCGCACGAACTTTCCGTAAAACGACAATGTCGCCGCCTGAGGTATGTGACAGGAAATCCAGTGCCCTCGCGACGGTGGCATGCGTGTCTGGTCGACGTTCAACCAGCACATCGCCGTACTGGCTCACCGGAGCGCCGAGCCATTCCAGTCGGCACTGCCCGTGCGTGCAGGTTTGAACCAGCGGGAGAATGAGCACGAGTTGCCCGTTACGATGAGCGGTTATGATGTGTAATCGGGTTGTGGTGGACGACGATTGTTCTGGAAGGAAGTGCTGACACCAGTGTCGGACCCAGGTGTATGTCTGGAACAATTGTGTCGACTGGCCGTGCTTTTCATGAAGTACGTTCCAATCGTGCTCCAGCTCTTTGAGTGCATCAAGGGTGTCGACGACGCCAAACATCAGTTCGGATAAGCTACCCTTACCCGTCTTGCGATCGGTGACAATCGCAAGCGGAGTCGAGCGTTGCTCTCGCTCTGGCAACGTTTCAACGACGCGACTTTGATATGCGGCCTCGGCCATGAATGACACGATCTGAATGCTGGAGAACGACGTTCTGTGCCCTAACGAGCAATCGCCGTGCCACCCGGTGTAGCCCGATGCTGAAACCAGACCTCGATCCACATCGCAGTTAAGCGATTTGTTAACTGGAAATAAGCGCAAGACCACCAAGAGCGAGCCAGGTCAGGGCGAGTCCGCGCAAGAGCCAACGCCCTCGTTTGGCAAGAACCAAACCACCGAACAGCAAAAGAACGATAAGCGCACCACCTGACACAAGATTGATGACGGCCATTCCTTCGATTCCGAGCCCATTGCGGCCGTAGCCTTCCGTGAAGATTGCGCACGCCAACGCCAGCAGTGTTATGCCCAGCATTCGGGGATAAAACCGCTGGTCCACATGCGGCAGACCAAGCAACGAGGCAATGGGTTTGGGCACAACAACCAGGGCGACACCCGAGATCACCGCCAACAGCGTGTTGATCCAGAGAATTTGTTCCGCCATGTCGTCTCTCCCGCAACCCGCTTCAGCATGTGCCGCTGTTTACGACGGAAGACAAGTATGAATGCGCGAGGTTGACGGACTGAGGTGGGCGGCTGGCTCAGGATGCGTTGATTGCTGACGGTGTCGCGTAAATTGACAAGTCATAGGGACTGAGCATTGCAAGGCGTGTTGCAAGACCGTCTGCAAGGGGGGTGCGTTCGAGGCGTGGTTCGCTTTCGAATACCTTTTCCTCGTCTGGATTGAGATACAGGAAGATCATTGGGCGTGGATTGCGATCATGATCTGCGAGCATTTGATTCAGGAAGCGTTTCATGACGTGCGCATCGAATGGATTGTAGAGAAAAAATACGGTCGGTCCGCTGGGGGGCACCCATTCGGTTGCGTCTGCGTGAACCACACCAACGCGTCCGGCTTGTATTTCACCGAGTGAAAGCATCGCCACGTTTTCTTCAGCCGCAGCGCACAGTTCTTCTGCAAATTCGACCCCGATGACACGCCTGAACGGATGGCGCGCGGCTTCGAGTACAACGCGACCGCGACCTGTGCCGATATCCACAAAATTCCAGTTGCCCTTGTCATAGCCAAGCGCATCGAGAATCCAGCGAATGACCAGGCGAGGTGTTGGATCGTAAAATGAACCCGACAGCTTGTTCTTGCTGGCAATCGTGAGATCGCCCAGCGATGCTGTGCCGTTGGTCGGTTGATGCTCACGGCCACCAAGGAACCGTTCCAGCAGGCCTTCGTGCAGTTTGCGTAGAATAACCTGCCGTCCGCGGCGAGCAATCAATGTGGCTCCACCGTCACGCCATGCGGCCTTCAGGCGCTCCGTACGGGAGCCTTGCGGAACTTCGGAAACGGTCTGGGGTGCAGCCGTATTTGATATGGGGGTGCGCGGTGTGGTTAATCTGGACATGACCAGCTAGAGGCAACATTTATGCCAGCCATGAAGGCCTGAACACGATTTACACCTGGCTCAACATCTTCGTTGCTAGCAGGCCGGATTATTCCTTGGGAGCCAACGCTTCATCTGTTGTTTTTTCTGGTGGTTTCACGCCAGTGTCGAAAGCATCAAAGAGGCCGCCTGTGGGAACGTCCTTCGTTTTCTCGATCTTGCGGGCTGCAAAGTCGCCGGCAAGATAACGTCCCAGATCGGCACGTGTCTCGTTCACCCGCTTTTCGGTGCAATAATCGCCTTCGGTCTTGTTGATTCGATCCGTAATCTCAATCCGCGCAAACTCATACGATTTCTCAAGCGCCGGAAGACTTTCCGCTTGTGCACCCTGGGCCAATTCGTAAGCGATATAGCTCTGCTTCAGCGTTGCTGCGTCCAGATTGAAGCCGCATTTGTTGGCGCGGCTAACATTCCAGGCGACCTGAACGGCGCGTGTCTTCGGATCGGCAACAGGAGCAGATACCAGATCGGCCGCCGAAGGTTTCTTCGTCGATCCGCCACCGAGTAGCGTCGACGCATTGCCGCCGCAAGCTGCGAGCGAAAGCGTCAGAATGGGAATAACCAGCCGTTTCATGGTGTCAGGCAAAACCCAGTTGTGTGGCAACGTCAAGGCAGATGCGTCACGGGGTGAAGATAATCGGGGAAAGCATGTGGACACAACGTAAGAAGCAGCCGTTCCAACACATTATTGCGGTCACCACAGCTTAACGCATCAATTCCCGCATCGCGTCGTCGAGTCCTTCCAGAGTCATTGGGAACATGCGATTTTCGAAGATCTGGTTCACCATCTGAATCGACTGGGTCCACTGCCAGTGCGCTTCCGGTACGGGATTGAGCCAAACAGCATTTTCGTAGACCTCGAGAACCCGTTGCAACCAGAGCGCACCCGGCTCCTCGTTCATGTATTCGACCGATCCACCGGGCACCACGATTTCGTAAGGACTCATTGATGCGTCACCAATGAAAATGATCTTGTAGTCCGATCCGTACTTGTGCAGCAGATCCCATGTATTGATCTTCTCGGTCCACCTTCGCCCATTGTCCTTCCAGACGTAGTCGTACAGGCAGTTGTGGAAATAATAGTATTCCAGATGCTTGAATTCGGCACGTGCCGCAGAGAATAATTCTTCGGCGTTCTTGATGTGCCAGTCCATCGATCCTCCCACATCAAAGAACATCAGAACCTTGACGGTGTTGCGTCGCTCCGGTCGCAACTTCAGGTCCAGATAGCCCTGATGTGCCGTCGACCGGATGGTGCCGTCGAGGTCCAATTCGTCAGCAGCGCCCTGGCGGGCGAATTTGCGCAACCGGCGCAGCGCGACCTTGATGTTACGTGTGCCAATCTCGATCGTGTCATCGAGATCCTTGAACTCGCGCTTGTCCCAAACCTTGATGGCGCGGAAGTTCCGGTTTCCCTTTTGACCGATGCGTATGCCTGCGGGATTGTAGCCATCGGCACCATAGGGTGATGTGCCGCCCGTCCCGATCCACTTTGAGCCGCCCTGGTGACGTTTCTTTTGTTCTTCGAGACGTTTTTTCAGTTCCTCCATGATTTTGTCCCAACCGCCCATTTCTTCGATTTTCTTTTTCTCGTCTTCCGAGAGATGAAGTTGGGAAACGGTGCGAAGCCATTCCTCTGGAACATCGGCCTCGATGGCCTCGTTCATCAGGTCGAGACCTTTGAAGACGTGCCCGAAAACCTGGTCGAACTTGTCGAGATGACGTTCGTCTTTCACCAGTGCGGCGCGCGCCAGATAATAGAAATCCTCAACGCGGCCAGAGGCGAGATCTGCTTCCAGCGCCTCCATAAGGAGCAGGTACTCCTTGAGCGTCACGGGCAGACGTGCGGCCTTTAGTTCGTAAAAGAAATCGATGAACATGTTGAGGCTTCTAGCTTTGGCTCAGGTTGGCGAGTGCCATGTCAGTTTGCGCGCAACACGCGTCCTTCAAAATTATTCGACCGCCGCAATGCAAATAATTTCCACCTTGAAGCCCTCGGTTGCGAGCCGGGCTTCGCCACAGGCCCGTGTCGAGGCATGCCCTTGTGGGACCCATGCGTCCCATATGGCATTCATCTCGGCAAAATCATCCATGTTGGCCAGCCAGATCGTTGTTTGCAGAATGCGGTTCTTGCTGGATCCGGTTTCTGACAGGAGGCGATCAATGTTTGCCAGGATCGCTGTTGTTTGTGCGGCAACGCTTTCGCCTTCCGCGCCCACTTGTCCGGCGAGATAGATTACCCCGTTGTGTACGACGGCCTGGCTCATGCGCTGGTTGGTTTCGATACGTTTGATGTCGGACATGGAATGGCTCCAGAAGAGTTGTTTTGCTTTCCGCACAATGGCTGCACCGTCACATGGACGCAACCCGCAGGCCGCCAGTCACAAGGTAACGACAACAGATTCCAGGGTGTTGTGTTCCAGATCGGCAATGTGGAGGACGTGGTGGACGGTCAGGGGGTGTCTACGTGTTAATCCAGCAACTCATGAACGGTTTCGGCGGGGCGGCAGAGACGGACGCCTTTCGGTGAGCAGACAATAGGGCGATTGACGAGAACGGGATGCTCGATCATTGCCTGCAGAATAGCGTCGTCTGCGATGCTGGGATCCAGGAGACCCAGCTCTTCCGCGGGGGATCGCTGCACGCGCATGGCCTCGCGGGGTGTCAGGTTCGCAGCCGCGAACAAGGCAAGTAATTGCGGTCGCGTCCAGCCATCTTCCAGATAGTTGATCACGATGGGGGTAACGCCCGCCGCACGAATGAGTTCCAAAGTGTTGCGCGAAGTTCCGCATGCTTCGTTGTGATGAATGACCACGGCCATCTTCAAATCACTTCCTTCGTCTTGTCGTCCAGTTCGCCATAGCGCTGCATGGTGGCAGGGCGGGTGCCTTCGTAGGCAGCCTCTATCCCCGCAGCGACCTTTGCATTCTCGCGTTCAAACAATGAGTTCCCATGGATGTCTCCTTCGACGAGAAACGGCCCCATCTTCTCGACGTCGAGAACCCAGATCGCTTGCGCCAGACCCAACTCGTTCCGCCAGTGTGCGTCGACCACCGACTTGATGCCACGTCCGAGCAGAGCCCCGGTGCCGTATCCCACTGTGGTGAGGTAGATTGCGTTGGCGGGGACGAAAGATTTTTTATAAATCTCGCTCGTCATCCCGCCTTTGCCAATGATCACGTTGCATCCTGACAGCTCGAACCAACCGTCCAGCCATTTGGCAAAACGAAACGATGCGGTTGCCGTAACTGCGCCGACATTGAGGGTCCCGTCCTCGTTAATTCGTGCCGCAGGAGAACAATGAAAGTTGGCTGATCCCATTTGTTCGCGACTTGCGGGGAGGCCATGGCCGTCTTCGACCGCACGCTTGTAGACGCCTTCGCGCGCCGTGAAAATGCGACCGGTCAGATAGACGACCGTGCCGATTTCGAGTTCTGCCAGCGTGTCGCGTGAGGCCGGGAGTTCCAGCGTCACAGTTTTGAGTTTTGTTTTGGTCATCAGCTATTCTGCCGCCTGCGCCATTGGTGTGTCCCACTCGACGGTTGTGCGGCGGGAATAAGCAGAGAACCATTCCGGATCGGTCCGGTATTCGACGTGTCCATCAGCATGCACACGGGCCGTTGCCCGGCGCGACGAGAGACAGAACATGTGGACCGACATCGGCATCCCGCCAGTGTGGCAATAGCCTGCCTCGATGTTGCAATCGACCACCATCGACGACCCCATGAACCCCATGGCGCCCATGCCTATGGAGTTGCCAAGCTCTTTCAGCTCCACTTCCAGTTGTGCGATATCCGGATCAGGGTGGACGGAACCCACTGTGCGCAGACACGCTGCGTGTTTGCCCAACACCATGCATGTGTCCTTGTTGCCGCCGAGTCCGATGCCGACAATGGCGGGTTGGCAGGCGAGACCGCGTTTGCCGAATGCGACGAGTGTGTCGAGGAAGAAGCGCCGAATGCCTTCGATACCATCACCGGGAAACAACATGCGATAGTCCGTGCCGAACAAACCGCCCTTGTGCACTGTTGTCAGGTCGACCCAATCCGCGTCTGGATGAAATGCATACTCTATCTCTGGTGCGTTCATGCCGACATTGTTGTCGTGATCGGCGCGGGTGAGGGGATGGACGCGGTTCGGACGTAACGGAATGTTGTGTGTGGCTTGTGCCGTTGCGCGACGCAGTGCTGCTTCAAGCGCAATTGGTCCACCATCTATGCGCGCTTCGTTCCCGTATTTGACATACCAGCGCGGACAACCGGTGTCCCCGCACATGGCGCGACGGTCTTCTTCTGCGGCTTTGTAATTCTCCAACATCGCCTGGATGACAAATGCGGAAAGCTCACCGGACTCGATGTCTGCAAGTTTTTCGAGGCCTGCGAGATAGTCGGCCGGAATCTCGATTGCGGCCTTGGCCGTCAGTTCCTCGGCGGTGGTTTGTAGGGTTGCAATGGGGATTGCCATCTCGTTTTACTCCGCTGCGGCAGGTGCGTCTGTCAGCAATGTCTCGCCGGGGCTTATGCGTGTGAATGCGACGGGTTGGTTTGTTACTTCGAGCTGCCCGTTCATCTCGCGTACGACCGTGAACGTTGATGTGTCCAGTTCGCCTGCATCGGGAAAATCCTCGCGATAATGTGCGCCGCGGGAATTTTCGCGGGCAAGCGCTGCACTGGCAATGACCTTCGATATCGCAATCAGATTTTTCAGATTCAACCAGTCATGCCAGGTCAGGTTGAACGCGCGATTGCTGTCGCCGATGCCGCAGCTTTTGAGTTCCGCTTCGATATCGTTCAGTTGACCAAGGCCACGGTTCAGACTCTGTGCATCACGCAGGATACCGACATCATTCCACATGACGTCAAGCAATGTATCACGGACCCGGTTCATATCGCCGTTCCCTGAGTTGAATGGTGCTCCCACGGTTATCACTGCTTGTTCGATGGCGTCTTCGTCGGGTACTCGCGCGTGCGGGTTCCGGGCCAGCCAGTCCGGCATGGTGTCGCCTGCGATTCCGCCAAACACGGTGGAGTTGGCGACGCCGTTTCCGCCAAGTCTGTTGGCGCCATGGACGCCACCGGCATCTTCGCCAGCAACGAACAACCCGGGCCATTCCGTCGACGTGTCCACGTTGCAAACGAGGCCACCCATGAGGTAGTGCGCCGTTGGAACAACCTCGACAAGTCCACCTGCCAGGTCGAAACCACAGTCGCGGCACCGGTCCACCATGCCCTTGAACTGTTTCGCGACCTTCTCCGGTCCGAGATGCGCCATGGAGATATAAAGTCCACCTTCCGGGGTGGTGCGACCTGCGCGCATTTCCTCGAACATCGCGCGCGAAACGATGTCGCGTGTCGCACGTTCGCCGCGTGGGTCATATCGTTCCATGAAGCGTTCCTGATTGCCGTCGAAAAGATAGCCACCAGAACCGCGCAGACCTTCCTCGATGATGGTGCCGGTCATCCGCGTATCAGTACCGGCGAGCACACCGGTCGGATGAAATTGCACCATTTCCATATCCCGCAACGGCAATCCGACAGAAAGCGCCATGGCGAGACCGTCCATCGACTTGTCTCCGGACGGTGTGTGATAACGGTACATCGTCGGCCCGCCACCCGTTGCGAGAAGAATGGCCTTTGCCTCGACAAACCTGAAACCGCCCGTGCGAATGTCAATCATCAAGACGCCAGAAATACCGTCTCCCTTTGCGTCGGGGATGAGCGCGATGGCACGATGTTCTTCCAGCTTCGTGATCGGCAGAGCCCAGACTTGTTCCATCAGCCGATTGATGATTTCGATACCGGTGAGGTCGCCCTTGTGGACTGTACGATCAAAGGTCTGACCGGCGAACGCCTTGCCGTGCAGGGAACCATCAGGATTGCGATCAAAGAAGCAACCGACCTCGTTTTCCAACTCATGGACGCGCTCGACAGCTGTTTCGACGAGCGTCCATGCGAGATCTTGATCCGGGAGCCATTTCCCCCCCTCGATCGTGTCCATGAAGTGTCGTTCGACGCTATCTCCGGCATTGAGCGCGACGTTATATCCGCCTTGCACCATGCGTGTGCAACCGGACTTGCCGAGAAGCCCCTTGCTTGCGATTGTGATGTCGAGGTTGGGATTGGCACGCGCTGCATGCAGGGCGGCAAACAACCCGGCACCGCCTGTGCCGAGGATCAGGATATCGGTTTTGCTACGCTCAAGCTTCGCTGGCATCACAAGACCCGTGTAAGAAAGACGAATGCGACGACAGCTGCGATGGAGGTTGTGAGGGTTGCAAGTGTCTTGTGATCCTCGCGCCAAGGCAGATTTTCTATCACCAAAACACGCAAACCGCCCAACAAGTGAATTGTCAGGAGAAAAACCAGCCCCATTTCGGCGAATTTGACCAGTGGGTTTTCCGTCCAGATCAGGAAACCGTCGAGTGCGGCTTCGCCTTCGAGGGCCAATCCGAGAACAAGGAAGTGGAACGGAAGAAAAAGAGCGAGCAAGACGCCAGACACACGATGTATCATGGCGGCAATCCAGAGCATGTTTCCACGATAGGCTGTGTTGCGCACACTCATGATAAGCTCCCGGGGAACACAACAGCGATTACGGCACGTGTTCCAAATGCCAGCAATAGTAACCCGAAGCCCCACATCAAACCGGTCTGCGGGCGTGGACCAATCCGTAACCAGTCTCGTGCTACGGAGCGCAGCCCGATCGCGCCATGAACGGCCGCGGCAATAACGAACACCTGGTAGAACAGTCCCCATGCGATGCTGCCGCGTGTCCGCGCCAGGATTTCGGAAGCTGTCAGCCCGTTGCCTGTCGCGTAGACTATCAGTGCGAGATGTATTGCGATCAGCGGGACCATAAGTGCAGCCGTGCCGCGCTGAAGTATGTAAAGGCGCATGGGGGTCACGACAGCTCACCGCGGATGTACGCATCTACCGTCAATCGCTTCAGACCTGCGATAGACTCCGTAGGGTTCAACCCAATCGGGCAGTGCTGTTCGCAGGATTGATGTGAATGGCAACTATGACAGCCTCCATTGGCGGACACGGCTTTGAGGCGCTGGGGGCCGCCAGCATCCCGCTCGTCGTTGGCCAGAGTCCAAGCCCGGTTCAAGGCTGCGGGGCCGAGATACGCCGGGTTCCATCGTACGCTATCGCATGCCGCGTAACATACGCCGCAATTTATACATTCGATTGCTTTGTCAGCAGCTTGTCGTTTTGTTGTCTCCGGAGAAATCGTGGCCATGGGATCGACCCGCGTTTTTGAGGGATGAAATTTTCCTTCTGCTTTTTCCCATTTGTCAAAGAACGGACGCATGTCAGCAACAAGGTCCTTAATCGGGGGGAGGTTCGCCAGTGGGGCGAGTTCCAGTTTGCCATCCTGATCCACGACCTTCGAAATGTGCGTTCGGCATGTCCATCGAGGACGTCCATTTACCGTCATCGCGCATGACCCGCATACGCCAACGCGGCAGGCAAAGCGGTATGCGAGAGATGGTTCGGTGTTGCGTTGAATCCAGGTCACCACATCAAGAACCGTCTGGTTGTCCTGACGTGGGACCTCGAACGTTTGATAGTGCCCGTCTGCGAAACCACGCCACACGGAGACTGAAAGGTGTTTGGCGGTGTTGGACACGAGGCGCCTGTCAAAGGGGGAGGGCGCGGACGGAGCCGCTCAACCAGAAGCCCATATAAGCGCAATAGCACTCAGATCTGTCAAGCGGACGGATTTTGCGTCGAGATCACGATCCATTCGGACTAGTCGAGGGGGATGCTGTTCGCAAGTTGCGTCATGATGCGATTATGCGCCTGTTCTTCGGTGATTCCAAGGACGAGCGCCATTTCCTCGCGCAATCGCATGACGGCTGTATTGTAGGTTGTTTCTACGGAGAAGGGGATATCGCGCACTGTTTTCGAGCGATGCAGATCGCGAGCGACGTTGGCAATCTTGATTAGATCGCCTGTGTTGATGCGTTCTTCACACAAGGGAACCAAGCGATACTGGTCAGCCTGGCGCACTTTCGACGGTGAGCTGAGTTTTTCAAGCATGCGTGTGATATCCGTCTCACTTGCAAGAGGTCGAACGCCGTCCTGTGAGAGTCTCGCTGTCGGTATGCGGAGCGTCAGTTTGCTGCGTGTGAAGGAAATGACAGAAACATCAAGCTGCGTTCCAGCCATCTCGAGTGTCTCCTGGCCTGATATACGCCCGAGCCCATGGGCCGGATGAATGACCAACTTGCCCAGTTCATCGTCCGATTTGTTCTGCTGGATGGTCATCCGTGTTTGGCCTGTGCAATGCGTCGCAACTCGTGGAATTCAGGCGTTTGTTGGGCAAGGAAAGAGAATAATTCCCGAAACGCTGTAACCATTTATGTTGTAACGCGACACAACACATTTTAAGTTCTGCAGGAGTTTGGCGCTTGTCTTCCAAGACCACCGCGCCTTGCTCGTCATGGTCTGGCAAACCCCAATTGCCAAAACCATAGGAGTGGTCATCACATTTCATGTGGTGGCCACTCTTGCGTTGGAACGAAACAGGCCAGAGCCAGCTCGTTACCATCGGTTCCTACCCAAATCAGAACAAGGACAAGATAATGTTCTGGCATGACCGAGAAAAGCATCGGAAATCCACAATCTCACAGCAATAATGTGATATGCGTCGTCTGAAGGTTTTGCCGCTTGCATGCTGCGCCACAAGACCGCTAGAGCGTTGAAGTCGCGTGTGTCTTGTCTTTTGTGGTTACCGATTTCGGGGAGGTTGCCGTGGGAAATTCAAATGATCCAACGCAGAGTGATCGCGCATCATCGAATTTGGGGGACATGGAACAGGTTCGCCAGTTGCTGCTTGGGGATCACCAGGCTGCACAAGAACGGCAGATTTCCGCACTTCAGGAACGTGTCACGCAACTTGAAACGTTGGTTGACGCGCTAATTGCTCATGGTGACACTGTGCGCCGGGCTTGGCAAGCAGATGTCGCCACATTGAAAAACTCGGGGGGCCGTGAAGTCGGCTCACGCTCGGTTCTGCAGCAAGTCACGCCCTTGACGCCTCGTACTGGCGAGGGAGATGCGTCTCGACATGACTGAGACGGCCACAGAAATTGGAGATGTGTCCCGTCTGAAATCGTTGCTGTTTCGTAAGGAGCAGCAGGCGATCGATGATATGCGTAACATGCTCGATGACCACCACGAGCGAATCGGATCCGATACCGGCATGCGTGAAAGTGTGTCGGGGGTTCTTGCGGATGCTCTGCGTGATGCACGCGTCAAACAGCACAAGCAGGTTGCAGATGCGATAGCACCGCTGCTCGTCGAAGGCATGAAACGTGAGATCAAGAACTCACGTGATGAAATGGTCGACGCGCTGTATCCGATCATGGGTCGTCTGGTATCGGCATATGTTGCAAGCGCCGTTGCCGATGTCATGAATCAGACAAACCAGCGTCTCGAGTCGGGTTTAAGCGGGCGGTTTCTTTACTTGCGTGGTAAGGCCCTGCTGACCGGCCAATCCTACGAAGACCTTGCTGTTGCTGACCGCCAAAGGTTTCAGATCAACGAATTGATGTTGATTAGACGTGGATCCGGCGTGCTTCTGGATCATATGAAGCTTGATTTGGAAGACGCGGCAGCAGCATCGTCACAGCATGACAGTGCGATGGTAAGCGGTGTTGTGGCAGCGATCCATGATTTTGCTCAAGAAGCGTTTTCCGGAGAAAAATCCTCCTTGCGTTCTGTCGACATGGGCGATGAGACAATTTATCTTCGTGCCACGTCTGGATTGATCCTTGCCGTGGTTGGCCGGGGCAAGGCGAAGCGCAAACTCGAACGTGCGCTGGATTCCGAGCTGCTGACATTGCTTGAGGAACGCAGCGCAGATATTCAACGTCTCGAAGACGAGACAACAGAGCACGCACCGAAAATTCTCCCGGCCGTCGCTGATCGTCTTATGGGCGTTCAAATTGAAGCCAGTCAGAGCAAACCGATCCTTGCGATCCTTTTTGTCGCTCTGTTGGGTGCTGCAATTGCAGGATATGTGGCCTGGTCTACCTATGAAAGCTGGCAAACGGAGCGTTTGCGTTCGGTCGTTATGGCGACAATCTCGGAGCAATCCGCGTTTGACGGATTTCCTATTCAAGTGAATGTTGCCCCGGATCGCAGTCGTGTTCAGATCGCTGGATTTGCGCCTTCAACTGTTGCACGTGACGAGCTTGTCCAATCTCTCGACCAGGTTGCGGGTGAGACTGTCGTTGCTGCGAAGTTCAATATCATACCCTCGGTCGCAGGTGTTGAGGAACGCCTCAATGCAGCGGAGGCAAGTGTTGCAGATGTCAGCTCCAGATTAACGCAAGCAAGAACACGTCTGGACGAAACGGCGGAGCGTGCCGCACTGAACGAATTGACATTCGATGTGGCACGGATCCTGGAACAAAACCGTGTGCAGCGTCGCGAAGTTGACGAACGTGCCGAAGCTCTGCAACGACGTATCGCGGCTCTTGAGGCAAGACCAGCGACGACAACGAAAAGTACACTTGGGCGCTGGATACTGGATAACGGGGTCTTTTTCGGTGATGGAACGACCTACCGGGATCCTGCTCTGGCTGCACAAACGCTGTCGGAACTCAGACAACTGATGCGAGACACGCCGTCGGCTCGCATTCGTATTGTTGGCTATTCTGATATTCGCGGGCGTGCGGCCCTGAACGCCACTCTTGCTCAGGACCGTTCCGAAAGGGTCGCGGCCGATTTGCTTGGAGCTGGTATCACAGAGGATCGTATCATTGCGGTTGGCCGACAGTCTGAACGTCAGTTCAGTACGCGCACTGGTCCTGAAAGCGGTAACCGGCGCGTTGAGTTTGAACTTCTGTTCAAAGGTGAGTAGGCGGTGACCGGGCGATGTTGACGCGCAAGATCATGCTTCTCGGCGAGATTGCTGTCGGTAAAACTGCACTGGCGCGTCGTCTGGTGTTCAATCAGTTTGAAGCCGGATACAAGGCGACGCTTGGCGTTGACATCTACACGCACGTTCTCGTTCCTCAACCTGTTCCAGAGACGCCGGTCAAGTTGTCGATCTGGGATATTGATGGAGATTTGTCCGAAGGTATTTTCTCCCATAACTATATCAAAGGTGCGTCCGGTGCTCTGATTATCGGAGATGCAACGCGTCCGGCCACGATCAATGCGATGATAGCTCTCGCTGATACATTCCGCGATACGCAACCGGGACGGCCATTCGTATATGTCTTGAACAAGCTCGACCTGGTAGAGGACCATACCTTGATGGTTCCTCCAGCCCTGCAGGATCCGGAAGCGATACTCCACAAGACCAGTGCCATGACCGGGCACAACGTTGGTGAAGCGTTTTCCGATCTTGCAACGGCAATTATCAGGATTGGAGCATGACTGTAACGCCTGAGTCGCGAACTGAGCGCGCTTTCTCAAGAGAAGACTTTTTTACGTTCCTGATCGACCGCGGTCTGGTCGCTCTTGCGTGGGCAGATGAAGATTTTGTCGTACAGGGTGCCACGGGAAAACTTGCGTGGTGGATTTCCGGCGGAGATAATCTTACGCAAGATTTGCCGCCGTTCATCGGTCTTGAGGACGACCTTCGCGAACTGATGGATGACTTCAGGCCGTCACTGGTTCTGTCGAACATCGGCATGAACGTCGGGGTGGGTGACAGCGAAAAAGCATCTATTGAAGTGTTCTGGCAGGATGCGGCACGACTATACGTGCTGGTGCTCCATCGTCTTGGAGGGCAGCCCGAGTTTGAAGCCGACATGGCGCGTCAACTTCGGGGGCGACGCCTTGCGGAGGAAAATATTGCCGCAATGCAGCGCCGTGTCGCCAAAACCCAGGGGTTGCTCGATATCATATCGGAGCATGCTCCAATTGGCCTTGCCGTTCATGATGGTGATGATCAACTCACGTTCATGACCAAGCGTTGGCTGGAGCATTTGCCCAGCTACAAGGGCAGATTCCCAAGCGGGTGTACGCATCCCTTCGATGCCGGGATGGAAAATGCAAGACAAGGGCACGAAAATCGGGGGTGGCCGACATATGACCAGCAAACAGGCGATGCGTGCGATGCAGCCCTTGGCGATCTCGCGTGGAGCCATCGTCCGTGGCTGAATACGACAGGTGCAGTTGCGGGGGTCGTGTCTGCCGTGCATCCGGTTGGCGAGATGGCGAGCGAGATGAAAAATCTTCGTGATCGTGTTGCCGACCTGGAACGTGTGAATGCGGACCTTGAGTCTTTTGCATCCCTCCTGGCACACGATGTACGGGCCCCGATGGTTGCTCTGCGCACGAAACTGTCTTCAGCAGATTCAGGTCCGATCACGCTATCAGACGTCGATGCAACGCTGTCACGCGTTTTGCAGATTGCGAATGGCCTGCTTGAGTATGCCACTGGTAGCGGATTGTCAGGACCTGTTCATGAGGTTGATGTCGAGGCCATGGTTCGTCGTATTGCCGATGACTGTTCTACGGGAACATTGATGACGTTTGTATTTTCCGGTCATTGGCCCATCATTTCGACAGCAGTTGCTCCGCTAGATATTGTTCTGCGTAACTTGATGCAGAACGCTGTGCGCCATCACGACACGGGAGAGGGAACGGTACACCTGCTTGCGCGGCCAGCCGCTGAGAGCTTTATCATAGAGATTGCCGACGACGGCCCGGGGATCGCCCCAGAATTTCATGAGCAGGTGTTTGCACCGCTGGTCAAAGGGACCGAGGCTAATGAAACATCGAGCGGTCTGGGGCTCGCGTTTGTGCGACGTGCCGTGACGAGCGTTGGCGGGCATCTGGAACTTGAAAGTAACCCATCTGAACGACGGGGCAGCATGTTTCGTCTCAAGTGGCCAATTCAACGCGTATGTTGATGGTTTGATACAGCGGTTTCAAACCACTGTCGATTGCGCTAACATATTGTCGCATACCAGCTAACGAGAAGATTGATCCGTTGGATACGATGACTCCCAGCCCGTTGATCGGCAATGAAGAGACTAAAACGTTGTTATGTTATGTAGTTGATGACAACGATGTCGATCGCGCTGCGGCGACCCGGCTTGCGAGTGGTGCGGGACTGCTTGTACGTCAGTTCAATGGTGGGGAATCATTTCTTGCAGCCTTGCCGGGGCTGAAACCCGGGCTCGTTCTCCTTGATGTCATGATGCCGAATGTCGATGGTGCCGCCGTCCTCGATGCACTCATGCCGCTGGATCGCGGAGATGTGGTCGTGATGATGTCTGCACAGGCCGATGTGGCGACAGCCGTCACGACAATGCGCAAGGGCGCTCACGATTTCATCCTGAAACCCCTGGAAACTTCGGATGGAGCAGCAGCGCTGACCCGTGCGATTGCTGCAGCAGGTGACAAGCAGAGCGCATCGAGCCATCGGGCAAAGGTGACTGAGACGTTGCGCAGCATTACCCCAAAGGAAATGGTCGTGCTGCGCAAACTTGTTGCTGGCAAGCGCAACAAGAACATTGCACACGAGCTGGGTGTGAGTGAGCGCACGGTTGAGGTGCATCGTTCCCGTCTCATCCGACGGGCTGACTCCGGTACGTTTGCCGGACTGATAGCGTTTGCGGTGAAAGCGGGCGTGGAGCCTGATGATAGCTGATGGCCGCAGGGTGGGGTAGACCCCAGTCTTTTGAGAGTTCCGTGCACAATAAGCACACACCATAGGCAAACCCTGTTTGGTTTGCACTCTCAGACGTTCTATAACCCGAATACAAACCGACTGGAACCAACCCGGTTACTCGGTGTAATGCGGACCTCACGTTATGCGAAATTGGCTCATTCAGCTGCCTGGCCGCGCCAAACGCGGGATCGTTTTGATCAACGACGCAGTCCTTCTGACATTTGCTGTCTGGCTGGCATTCTATCTGCGTCTTGATGCCGTCATCATCCCTGAAACCTTGAACCAGTGGCTGACGTTTCTCGGGGCGCCCGTGCTCGGAGTTGTTGGCCTTCGCTTCGCAGGTGTCTATCGCCTTATTATTCGGGATATGGGTGCCGATGGTCTGCGTCGCATTGCACTCGGTCTCATGGGAAGTGCGTTGGCCTGGGGGGCATTGTGCTTCACATTTTCCCTGTCGCTGTTTTCCATCGTATTCGTGCCGCGGACAGTGCTTTTTGGTCATCTGATCATATCGTTCCTGCTTCTCGCTGGCAGTCGCGCGGCTGCATACATGTTTTTCACAGGACGCAAGATTGATCTCGCGTCGCTTCTCACGCTGCAATTTAACGCCAAGAGTCAGCGCAAGGCTCTTGTTATTGGTTATGAACTCTCGACACCAAAAGTTGCGCGGCAAATCGCACTTGCCGGGAACTACAGGATCGTCGGCATTATTCACGATGATGCCACGATGCAGCATCGCAAGGTGGATGGTTACAAGATCTATGGTGAAGAGTCGTTGATGCAGGTCATCGAACGCAACCAGGTCGACGAAATCTTCCTGCTTGCTTCTAAATTCTCAGCCCAGAAGCGAGTGGAGATTATCAAGTCTGTTGGCGAGGCGGGCGTTTCGGTTAAGCACTTCCCGACCTTCAATGACATCGAGACGGGACGTGTCAATGTCAGTGATCTGCGTCCTGTCAACGTAATGCAATTGCTCGGCCGTGATCCGGTTCCGCCGATTGAGGATCTGTTGTCCTGTGCGGTGCGCGACAAGGTTGTTCTGATTACAGGAGCCGGAGGCTCCATCGGGTCCGAGCTGGCGCGTATGAGCTCTGGCCTGGGGCCGCGGAAAATTGTCCTGTTCGATGTTTCGGAAACCGCTCTTTATCAAATTCAGCAGGAATTGGTTGGGCTTGCGACGATCTTTTCGACCGGTCAGCAGGTCGATCCTGAAGTTATCGGTACCGACTTGAGCCGGGCGGGGGGGACGTTCCCCGAAATCATCGGGGTTCTTGGATCTGTGACCAGCAGAACAGATCTGGACACGCTTTTCGCATCCCACGACATCGATGTTGTGTACCACGCTGCGGCCTACAAGCACGTGCCGATTGTCGAGCACAACATGGCCGCCGGCGTGCGCAACAATACGTTCGGTACGATGCGTGTTGCCGAGAAAGCCAATGCTGCCGGGGTCGAACAATTCATCATGATCTCGACTGACAAGGCGGTTCGTCCGACCAACGTCATGGGGGCGAGTAAGCGTCTGGCTGAAATTGTTTTACAAAGCATGGCGGTCGATCCGGCAACGAAAACCAGATTCAGCATGGTTCGCTTCGGCAATGTGCTCGGATCGTCGGGCTCGGTTGTCCCCTTGTTTCAGGAACAAATTGCTGGCGGTGGTCCGATCACGGTCACACATCCAGATATCGTGCGGTATTTCATGTCCATACCGGAGGCTGTACAACTTGTAATTCAAAGTGGTGCCATGGCTGAACAGGGCGCACTCTACGTTCTCGATATGGGTGAACCGGTCAAGATCGTCGATCTCGCCAAGGCCATGATCAACCTTGCCGGTTTGAGTGAACGCACAGACGACAACCCTGCTGGTGATATCAAAATCGAGTTTGTTGGGCTGCGTGAAGGTGAAAAGTTGTACGAAGAGTTGCTGATCGATGGCAATTCGATCGCGACACGTCACAAACGAATTCACCGGCAGATGGAACCATTCCCGAACTCAGACGAGTTGCAAAAGTTGCTGGATAGTTTGGAGAGCATTCTCGATACCTCAAGTAGCGACAAGGACGTACAGGGTGTCCTTGCGCATCTTGTCTGTGAATATCAGCCCTGGTCTGGCGAGAGCGAAGCACGCGTTGTTCCGTTTCGTCGCGCCGTCTGAATATCAATCATCAAGACCGTGTGTTTGGGGCGATCTTGCTTTGGATGCGGTGGAAACGTATCGCTGCAGCATATTGTAAGATATGGTAAACATTCGTGTATGGCGTCTGGATCGAATCCATGTTTCCCTGGAAATACAGGAAGAGTTCGGGGGAACTTCGCCAATGATCTTCAAAGATGATGTTGTATATCTGATAGATGAATACACTGCGCAGTTCGGCCAAGCACCTCGAAGCGTGACTGGTTCCGTTTTTCCGCGACGATGTGACTGGCATGCTGTCGTTAGGGCACTTCGCAAGTCGCTCGATGCCGGCAAACCACTCACACATTAATCCGTAAAGATTTCCGAGCTGTTTTATTGCATGGATTTTTTTGTCTACTCTCGCGACAAAAATCGGTTATCAGGCTGCGTCAACTTCCTCACCGAACTGGAGATCGTGAAGCTTGCTGTAGAGTGAACCCAGTCCGATTAGTTCGCCATGTGTGCCTTGCTCCACGATCCGCCCGTCCTGCACAACGCAAATCTTGTCGGCTGTCCGTATCGTTGAGAGACGGTGCGCGATAATGATGCTGGTTCGGTTCTCCAGTAGTCGATCTAAAGCGGACTTCACCAACGCTTCTGACTCGCTATCCAGTGCGGAAGTCGCCTCATCGAGCAGTACAATAGGTGCATCTTTCAGCAAGGCACGCGCAATGGCGAGGCGTTGTCTTTGTCCGCCTGACAATTGTGAGCCATTCTCATCCAGTTCCGTATCATAGCCGTTTGGCATTTCGGTAATGAACGTGTGCGCGTTGGCATCCCTTGCGGCAGCGACAACATCTGCCTCGCTCGCATCTTTACGACCAATCAGAATGTTTTCGCGCACAGTTCCCGAGAACAAGAAAGTGTCCTGACCGACAAAGGCGAGGTTGCGACGCAAGGATGATAGATTCGAGCCAGCAATACTTTGCCCATCGATCGAAATGGTTCCAGCATTGATGTCGTAAAGCCGGAGCATCAAGCTCATGATCGTGCTCTTGCCGCTCCCGGACGGACCGACCAGAGCACATGATGTGCCACCCGGTACGTCCAGGTTCAGATGATGCAGCACGGCTGTTTCTGCCTCGTAAGCAAACGACACATTCTCGAACCGCACATGCCCGTCGGTCACTTCAAGGTTTTTGGCATCGGTCGCATCAACAAGTGTGACAGGGCGGTCAATCAGCTGGAACATCAGCCGAACACCGATCAGCCCGGCCTCCATGTTCACTTGCAGGCGCGCCAGTCGCTTGGCGGGTTCATAGGCCAGCAGCAGCGCAGTGAGGAAGGACATGAATGCGCCCGGTGTCTGCCCGCCTTCGATGATCATCCAGCTTGACACCATTATCACGAGGCCGATCGCCAGTCCGCCGAGAGTTTCCATCAACGGGCTTGTGCGAGCGGTCAAATGCGCGATCTTGTTGGCGCGATTTTCCACGTTATCGATGGCGTCGAACATCCGCCCGCGCATGCGCTCTTCCATGTTGAACGCCTTGACCACGCGAATGCCCAGCACGGTCTCCTGCATCACCTGGATGATCTTCGCGAGCGACAGGAATTCGGCCTTGGCGATCTTGCGAACCTTGCGGACCAGCGACACAATTCCGATGATCGCAATCGGAGCTACTGTGACTGCAATCAGCGACATGGTCGGTTGCATCCAGACCATCACCCCGATCAGTCCGAGCAAGGTTAGGAAATCTCGCCCGATGCTTGTCACAAGCAGGTTCAGAACCATCCGTGCGGCCTGAGCGTTGTGCGACATCTGCGTCACAAGCAGGCTGGAGGGATGCGTGCTGAAGAATTCGAGACCATGCGCCAGAACGGTATTGTACATGCGGCGCTGCTGCTGCGCGACGATGGCGTTCCCGATCCGGCTCAGGATTACGGCCTGACCAAATGATGCCAACCCCTTCACAAGGAAAATCAGCATGACGACCCCGGCGATCATTCGGGTTTTTGCAACGTCCTGATCGACAACCACGCCATTTACGACATCACGCATGATGTAGGCGCTGAAAGCCGTCATGGCGGCCACGATGGCCATCAGGATGAAAGCAAAGCCGTAACGCCGCGCGTAGATTGGAAAGCTCTCATTCACGAGTCGGCGGATCAGCGGCCAACTATCTTCTTCCAGATCCCTGGACAGCTTCCGATTCAAATCCGCGCGCAAATTGCGCCACCACCCGATCAGTCGCCCCGAACGAGGAGCGTCGCTATCGGACGTTTGGGGCCGAACGTCAAAATCGTCGTGGCGATCTGTCATGCGATCTCACACAATTGCGCAAAGCTGGGTGGCAGAGCGTTTGCGCCACCTTTTTCAACGGCACATGCGGTGCTGCGTTTAACACATTGACTGCAAACGACAAAACACAACAGGAGATGCGCAGTGGCTTCCATTACTCTTTGCGTAGCGGATGCGTACGATCACATTAACAGACCGTTCGAAACGCTCTGTTGATATGTGGTGAACCAGTTCTACTGGCCGCGCTTGAATGGGTCAGAATTTATGGATGGTACGCTTGGCGTGACTGCACTGTTCACTTTGAGTGTACCGCTTCGCTTCACAGAACGTTTGTTACGGGCAGGCAATGATTTGAACGCCTTTTGCGCAATTCTTATCTTTGCCTTGTCACCGGAAGAACGGGCAGAAAGCAGCTTGTCGTATTTTTTCTTCAAGTCGGTGATGGGTGGCGATACGTTTGACGTCTTCAAATGTACGATCTTGAAGCCGTTCTTGCGCAAGGCTCGCAGGAATGGAGCGACCGCAGCTGCCGTTGTCCGTTTGATATCGTGGAAGAGTACGATACCTTTGCCGCGTGATTTCAGGCGCGCCATCGTATGCGAGACCATGCGGCTTGGACTGTAACCGCGCGTATCGCGGGAATCGATGTCGATGGAGAACATCGCGATGTTCCGTTTTTTCAGATGCGCTTCCATCGCCGAAGTTCGCCCGAGATAAGGAAAACGGAACACCGGTGCTATGGGTTGTCCAGCCGCAGCTTCAGCAGCGGCTATTCCCCGTTCGATCTGTGCAATAGAGCGCTTGGAGCCTCCGCGCTGCAAGTTGCCATGTGACCATGTGTGGGTGCCAAGTGTGTGACCTTCTTTCATGATCCGTTTGACGGTCTTGGGAAAGGCAATCGACATGCGACCGACGACGAAGAACGTTGCGAGTGTGCACTCTTTTTCAAGCGCTTCCAGAACTTTGTTCGTGTAGCGCGGCAAAGGACCATCATCGAATGTCAGCAGGACCTCTTTGTCTTTGAGAATTTCGTTGCCGGGGTAATTCACAAAGCCGTACTTTGGTCCGCCCTTCGTATCGATTGTGATTGTGCGGGATACGCCAAGAGCTGATTTGCTCGGTTTGCAGCCGGTTGGAGACTTCGTCAGCGCCGTTGTCGTCAAGCCTGTGACTTTTGCTGGTAGCGGATTTGCTTCTGCAGAATTCTCTGCCAATGCGGACGCATCTGTGAACGCCGCAATGAAGGTGAACGCAATCGATGCAGCGGCGAGGCGTTTGAGGATGACTGCGCGCATGTTTATATCGCTTCCGATTGAAATGTTTCACCAGATTTTCAACAGGTTGCCTCAATTAGCAAGATGTAACACGATCACGGTTCGGTTGATCCCCTCCAGGCTGTGTTTTTGTGATGTCACGTGTGATATGCAGGTCACGAAAATCATCGGCTACTTGGCCGATTCGACTTAATCTCATGTTTTTTGGCGATCGCGTCGGAACTTCAGGTCCGAAGCAGCGGAGTTATGCTCATGGATCAGGAGAACGTATCGGACGGCCCGTGGCGGGATGACGGGGAACTGCAACCGCAGTTTATCAGAGACGTCGAAAGCGCGCTTGAGGCTGATGACGCTGCTGCGTTACGTGTGCTCGTCAACGATCTCCATGAGGCTGACGTTGCCGACGTTCTGGAAGTTCTTCCCCCGGACATTCGATCGACATTCGTTGTCATGCTCGGCGCAGACTTCAGTGTCAGCACTTTGTGCGAACTTGACGAGGCGGTTCGCGATCAGATCATCCAGGAAATGCCGAATGCGCAGGTGGCAGAAGCTGTCCGCGAATTGGACTCCGACGATGCCGTATACATCCTCGAAGATCTCGACGACGTTGAAAAATCAGACATTCTTGCGAAGATTCCGGCGGGCGAGCGTGCGCAGATCGAGCGCAGCCTCGACTATCCGGAAGACTCTGCCGGTCGTCTTATGCAGACGGAATTCATCGCTGTTCCTCCGTTCTGGTCCGTCGGGCAGACGATCGATTTCATGCGCGAGACAGATGACCTGCCGGACGTGTTTTCTGAAGTTTTCATTGTTGACCCAACCTTTCATCTGCTTGGCACAGTCTCCCTGAACCGGCTCTTGCGCGCCAAGCGCCCGATCGTTGTTGATACCTTGATGGAAGATCGGGAACGATCTGTTTCCGTTGATCTTGATCAGGAAGAAGTGGCGCGTCAGTTCGAGCGCTACAACCTCATGTCAGCGCCAGTGCTTGACGAGAACGACCGTTTGGTCGGCATCGTGACACACGATGATATTATCGAGGTGATTCAAGAGGAAGCCGATGAAGACATCAAGCGTCTGGGGGGTGTTGGCGATGAGTCGCTGGCCGATAGTGTCATGCGCATTACCCAAAGGCGGTTCCTCTGGCTGTTGATCAACCTCGGAACTGCAGTCATCGCCTCAATCATCATCGGACTGTTTGATGCAACGATTGAGCAAATGGTGGCGCTGGCCGTACTCATGCCGATCGTTGCATCCATGGGCGGGAATGCTGCTACGCAAACCATGACGGTCGCCGTGCGTTCCCTGTCGACCAAGGATCTCAGCCTCGTAAACGCGCGTCGGATCATCACGCGCGAGACAATTGTCGGGCTGGTCAATGGGCTGGTGTTTGCGCTGATTGTTGCAACGGTGACGATTGTCTGGTTCGGATCATGGCCGCTGGCATTTGTCATTGCCGCTTCAATGGTCATCAATATGCTTGCGGCAGGGCTTGCGGGTATTTTGATCCCCATTGCACTGGATCGTGTCGGCGCGGACCCGGCTATTGCCTCAAGCGTGTTCGTTACGACGGTGACGGATGTTGTCGGTTTTTTCGCCTTTCTCGGCCTTGCCGCGATCTGGCTCTTGTAAGGAGATTGTCCAATGGCTGTGACGGTTCGTCCGCTCGAAGTGGCAGATCGAAAGCGCTGGAACACGCTATGGCAGGGCTACCTCACGTTTTATGAAAGCAGCGTCCCGGACGAGATCACGGATATCACTTGGGACAGGCTTTTGAACCCGAACGAGGCCCCTTATGGCTTCGCTGCCCTGGACATCAATGGGCGGATGATCGGCATCACGCACTACATTTTCCACCGCTCGACCTGGACCGATGGGTCTTATTGCTATCTGGAAGACCTTTTCGTCGATCCGGATGTGCGCAACTCCGGGGCCGGGCGTGCGCTGATCGCGGCGGTTGAGGCGAAAGCCCGTGCGAAGGGCTGCAAACGACTGTATCTGAATACGCAGGACTTTAACGCCACAGCACGCGCGCTCTATGACAAGGTGATGACGAAGTCGCCATTCATCCAGTACCGCACTGTCCTCAAATAGGACGCAAGGCACGCAAAGATGATCACGGTTCGTCCTCTTCAAGCTGACGATCGAAAGCGGTGGAATCTGCTTTGGCAGGGATTTCTTGACGCCACGGACACGGTTCTTGCGGACAACATCACGCAAACCACCTGGCAGCGGCTCATTGATCCGGAAGAACAACCGCACGGCCTTGCTGCGTTGGACGAAGACAACCAGGTTATCGGCATCGCACACTACCTTTTTCATCGCTCGACCTGGGCAGCAGGACTGTACTGCTATCTGGAAGACCTGTACGTCGACCCGCATGTACGACGTAGTGGAGCTGCGCGGACTCTCATTCATGGTGTTGTCGCTGCCGCACGTGCCAAAGATTGTGATGAAATGTATCTCGTTACGGCACACGACAATGATGCGGCCCGTGCCCTCTATGATCAAGTGATGGAACAGACACCATTTATTGAGTACCGGACAGAGCTCACGTAGAGTGAGGGGAAATCCGTGCGACAAGGAATGAAACCATGACCGGATGCATCATTGGCTGGGCTCACAGTGAATTTGGCAAGCGGGACGAAGAGGGGGTTGAAGACCTGATGGGGCTGGTGGCACGCCAGGCTGTCGAGCATTCCGGATTATCATTTGACGACATCGGTGCGGTTTATGTTGGCGTGTTCAACGCCGGGTTCACCAAACAGGATTTTCCGTCATCCCTCGTGTTTCAATCTGTTCCAGAATTGCGTTACACGCCCGCCACCCGGCTTGAGAATGCGTGTGCCACTGGTTCTGCCGCCGTCCATGCCGGCTTGAATTTTGTTGCGGGCAATCGCAAGAAGGCGGCGTTGATCGTGGGGGCGGAGAAGATGACATCCACGCCCGGCTCGCAGGTTGGCGACAATCTGCTGAACGCGTGCTATCGCAAGGAAGAGGAAAATGTTGAAGGCGGCTTTGCAGGCATTTTTGCGCAGATCGCCCAACGCTATTTTCAGGAACATGGCGACCAGTCGGAAACCCTCGCCCGCATCGCCGCCAAAAACCACGCCAATGGTGTTGCCAATCCTTATGCTCAACTTCGCAAGGATTTCGGTTTCGACTTTTGCAACGAAATTTCCGACAAGAATCCATATGTCGCGCCACCATTGCGCCGGACAGATTGTTCGTTGGTCTCGGATGGTGCTGCAGCGATTGTCGTGGCTGATCCCGAAATCGCCATGACCGCGGAGCGTGCCGTCAGCTTTCGGGCCCGCGCACAAGTGAACGATCTGCTGCCGATCAAGGGCCGGGATATCATTCGCTTTGAGGGCTGTCGCCGCGCGTGGAGCCAGGCACTCGATGATGCGGAACTCACACTGAACGACCTCGATCTTGTCGAAACCCACGACTGCTTCACGATCGCCGAACTCATCGAGTATGAGGCTATGGGGCTGACGAAGGATGGCGAAGGATATCGCGCCATCGAGGAAGGTTGGGTTGCAAAAGACGGCAAGTTGCCGGTGAATGTTTCGGGTGGATTGAAATCCAAAGGCCATCCTATTGGCGCGACCGGTGTTTCCATGCATGCCCTGTGCGCCATGCAACTCACGGGTGCCGCTGGCGACATGCAACTCGACGGCGCCACGAAGGCCGGTATCTTCAATATGGGGGGCGCTGCAGTTGCCAACTTCGTCAGCGTCCTGGAACGGGTGCGTTGACCCACCTCGTCGATATCCATCGCCACCCGGTTAAAGGGTTTACAGCTGAGGCGTTCACCAGCACGTTCCTTTCCGTGGGAGGCGGTGTTCCCTTTGATCGTCATTTCGCATTCGTCAGCGGCAACAAGGAAGATCAGCCGATACCTGGGCAATGGGTGCAACCGCGCACGTTTTTGATGTTGACGCTTTACCCGGAACTGGCCCGCTTCGACTGCAAGTTGGTCGATGACGACACAACGCTTCGGATAACGGATCCTGATGGTCAGGTCGTCGAAGCGCAACGTGGTATTCCAAACAGCTTCCGTGACGCAGACGCGATGCTTAAGAAGCATTTCGAGAACGGACCGCACGACGATATTCGCCTGATCGAACAGGCAAACGACCGCGGCAATTGGGACTTCTCCGATACTGAGATTTCGATCATCAATCTTGCGACCGTGCGCGTGGTTTCTGAGGCTGTGGGACGTGACCTCGAAAAAGAGAGGTTTCGTGGCAACATCTATATTGATGGGCTCGAACCATGGGAGGAATTTTCCTGGCCAGGCTGTCGTGTTCGGATTGGTGATGCTGAGCTTGATGTCCTGCGCCCCATACAGCGTTGCGCAATGACATCCACTGAACCCGGTACCGGGTTGCGGGAGGTCGACGTACCCAAGAGCATGGCGGGTGCGTTCGGCCATCATTTCTGTGGCGTGTACGCAAAGGTTCGTTATGCGGGGCAGATTACGAAGGGCGATACCATCGAAATCCTACAGGCTGACTGTTTCAATCCTTACAACGACCTACCCGAGCGCGTTGCCGCACCGGCGCTCTGGCCACGTTTTATCACTGCCAGTGACCATGATGCGGACCTCTCACGCTACACGTCTCCAGCAAAAAACTGGCCCCTGCTGGATGTCGAGCAAGGGCAATCCGTTCGAACGCATCCACTTTTTGCAGGGCAAAAACCCGAACGCCAATCCCTTTCCCAAGCCAATGGGGAAGGTTGGTTCATGCCACGGCAAAAATCGCTTGGCCCGCTTGTCTCTGGCCCCTATGGACCCGCAAAATGAACACCCATCCTCTCACTGACTTGACGGTCCTTGATCTCACGCGCGTGCGCTCCGGCCCGACCGCTGCAAAATTCCTCGCAGACTGGGGGGCGGACGTCATCCGGATCGAGCCACCAGCTTCATTGGGTGCCTCATCGTCCCTTGTTGGCGATCGCGACAGTGCGGACTTCCAGAATCTACATCGCAATAAGCGGAGCGTGACACTCAATCTCAAGACGCCTGACGGGCAGGCCATCTTTCACCGTTTTGCTGCAAAAGCGGATATCGTCATTGAGAATTTCCGGCCAGGTGTCCTGGATCGCCTCGGTGTTGATTACGATGCGCTCAAGGAAACCAATCCCGCGATCATTCTTGCGAGCCTCTCGGGATATGGGCAAACCGGTCCATATGCGAAACGGCCAGCCTACGACCAGATCATTCAGGGGCTTGGCGGGTTCATGTCTGTGACCGGGCTGTCGGGGCAGGGGCCAGTGCGGGCGGGTATTCCGATTGCCGATCTCTCGACCGGTTTATTCGCAATGATTGGAATTCTTGTCGCTGTCATCGAACGCCAGACGAGCGGGAAAGGGCAGTGGGTGCAGACTTCGCTCTACGAATCCCAGATCGGAATGATGGACTTGCAGGCCGCACGCTATCTGGGAGACGGCGTGATTGCGCAAACCGCGGGGAACCACCATCCGACCGGCATTCCAACGGGCATGTTCGCCACGGCCGATGGGCACATCAACATCTCCGTCGATGGAGAGGATATGTGGCATCGTTTGTGTGGCGCAATTGGATGTTCGGATCTTGTTGACGAACCGGCGTATGTCACGATGCAACTTCGGTCCGATAACCGTGAAGCGTTGAATGCTGCGATTGGTGATGCCTTTGCGTTAAAATCGACGTCTGAATGGATGGATATCCTGATTGCCGCAGATGTGCCCTGTGGCCCGGTGCACAATATGGGACAGGTGTTCAACGATCCCCAGACCGAGGCGCTCGATTTGCTTCATCCTGTCGAGCATCCCCGACTGGGCAAGATGAACCTGCTCGCACAGCCCGTGAACATGAGCCGGAGCACGCGGCGGACAGGGGTTGCTGCGCCCGATGCAGGCGAGCACACCGATGAAGTGTTCGCCAACGCAGGTTATTCCGACGAGGACATTTCCGCATTCAGATCGGCCGGAATTATCTGAGATCCACGAATATCTGAGTCAATGCCTCTTCCCACGGCCATCACTGCGTGATGAGATATGTGCAGCCAGAATATCCGGAAGGAGGCTGTCATGAATACCGCTTGGTCCGAATTCGTCCATGATCTGGGGTACGACGATATTCCAGACGCCGTTCGCAAAGTCCTGCGTCGCAGTTTCACGGACACCATGGGGGTTGCAGCGATCGGTTCAACCACCGAAATGTCCGCAATCACGGCGAAAGCTGCTGACGCCCTCTGGCACGCGGGGACGAGTGGCGCCGCGCGATGTCTGATGGACGGGCGTACACTCAGTCCGGCGGGTGCTGCGTTCTACGGTGCGTTCACCGTGGATTCCATAGATGCGCACGATGGATCGTCGCCGAACAAGGGGCATGCCGGATCTGCAGTCTTTCCATCCCTTCTGGCCATGATCGATGCCGAAGCGAGCAAGGGGCGGCCTGTCGATGGCCGTCGTCTGATGGTGTTGCTTGCGATTGCTTACGAGGTGTCCTATCGCGCCGGGCAGGCGCAGCACGAAACGGTACCTGATTATCATACGTCTGGTGCGTGGACGGCTGTCGGGGTTGCGGCTTCTGGGGCAGCCTTGTTGGGAGCTTCTCCCGCACACATCCGCGAGGCGGCAGGCATCGCGGAGTATCACGGTCCACGCAGTCAGATGATGCGTTGCATCGATCATCCGAGCATGCTGCGCGATGGCGTTGGCTGGGGCGCACCGAGCGGTGTGACGGCTGCCTATCTTGCGCAACTGGGTTTCACAGGTGCACCGGCTATCACAATTGAAGCTGACGATGTTGCAAGCTTCTGGGATGACCTCGGAACCGAGTGGCGGATTGTCAGCGATACGCATTACAAGGCGTATCCGGTCTGTCGCTGGGCGCATCCGTCCCTCGATGCCGTTCAGGATCTGATGACGGAACATCGTGTCACGGCGAACATGATCGAGCGGGTTCGTATCCGCACGTTCCACAATGCCATCCGTCTCGCAGGACACGCACCGCAGAATGTTGATGAGTTGACATATGCCATCGCCTACCCGGTCGCGATCATGATCGTACGCGGCCAGATCGGTGTGGAGGAAATTCAGCCAGACATTCTTCAAGACACCGAAATTCAACGTATCAGCAACCTGATTGAGCTTGAAGAAACCGAGGCGTACAACAAGCTCAGTGTTGGAAAGCGGTGGGCTGATGTCACGCTCTACCTGAAAGACGGACGCGCGCTTGTGTCCGAGCCGCGCACACCGCGTGGCGATCCCGATTTACCCCTGAGCGACGAAGAGATTGCCACAAAATTCCACTTGTTTGCTGATCCAATTGTTGGTCCGGAACGGGCTGGGGTGATCGAGATGCAGACTGGACGGTTCGATGAACTTGACACAAACGAGATCGCCGCATTACTCGACAGCGTAACCGAACCGACGCTGGCCAAGTCGCCACGCGTTGCTGCGGAGTAGGTGTATGCCGATCGAGTTCAGTGAGTTATCGTTTCCGGAGTTGTTGGCGCAGCGCGCCGTCGCCCGTCTTGCGTTACGACGTGGTCGCCGTCCCACGCGCACGACCGCCGTCATTGCGCGGATTGAGCGTGAACTGGCGCGACGGCGTGTTGAGAAGTCTCTGCAAGATGGCGGCTAACGCCTATTTTTTCTTCTCAATCCCGGCATGGGCTTCGTCGCCCCAGATGGCACGTACGCGTGCGTCCCGGCCGCACCGGTAGCGGTAGAACTTATATTGGACCGGGCTCTTCTTGTAGTAATCCTGATGATAGTCTTCGGCGTTGGTGAACGGTCCGGCGCGGCGGATTGGCGTTACGATGGGAGCGGCGAGGCGTTTCGTATCGAGAATTGATTTCTTGGAGTTCTCAGCCAATTTGAGTTGCGCATCGCTGGTTGCAAAAATTTCGGTTTTGTAACTGTCACCGCGATCGCAGAATTGCCCACCGTCATCGGTCGGATCGACGCTGCGCCAGAAGACGTTCAGCAACTTCGCGTATGTGACTTTCGCCGGGTCGAACGCGATCTTCACGGCCTCGCGGTGTCCGGTACTGCCGTACGTCACCGATTTGTACGTCGGGTTTGCAGTTGTTCCGCCGATATAGCCGGACGTTGTTTCGAGAACGCCCGGAACTTGATCGAAATCGGATTCAACACACCAGAAGCATCCGCCGGCGAATATTGCAACCTGACGTGTGGAAGAGTTGTCATATGTGGCAACCTTGGGGAGCTCATCGGCAGCGTTTGCTTGCCCGCCATTTTTCCACGTGGGTCCCCAGACATTCCACGCCCCAAACGCTGCAATAGCCAGCATCAAGACCAGCAACTTCACCGTGAATGGCGAATGATCAGAATTCTGTGGCACGGTGCTCTCCAGTCTGGTTCGGGTCTTGAAACGCTTGGCGCAGACATAGGTTGAGGGAAGGTGCGCCACAAGACCGCCTCGCGGGGTTGTGACAATGCTCGACAGTTGTACGACGAAAGGTTAATCAGATTCACCCTTGGAATAATTGCGTGACAGGAGTGAATGATGGTCGGCTTGCTTCCCGATGTGGACCCGGATGGACTTCTGGAATACTCCGTCGTTTTCACGGATCGTTCGCTCAACTCGATGTCGAAGTCGTTTCAAGGCGTTATGAACGACATCTCTGCTACTCTGAAAGAGGTATACAACGCGCATTCCGCAATTGTGGTGCCTGGTGGCGGAACGTTCGGTATGGAAGCCGTGGCGCGGCAGTTCGCGAGCGGCAAGGATTGCCTCGTCGTCCGCAACGGTTGGTTCAGCTTCCGGTGGACACAGATTTGCGAGGCGGGAAACATCCCCTCGAAGTTGACGGTCATGATGGCACGGCAGGTTGCAGTAGGTCCGCAGGAACCCTTCACGCCCGCTCCGATTGCAGAGGTGGTTGCGCGCATTGCGGCTGAAAAACCTGCTGTCGTATTTGCCCCTCACGTCGAAACGTCGGCAGGCATGCTTCTCCCGGATGATTACCTCAAACAACTCGCTGATGCGGCACATGCGGCCGGGGGAATTTTCGTCCTCGATTGCATTGCATCTGGCACGATCTGGGTCGACATGAAGGCGGTTGGTGTGGATGTACTGATCAGCGCGCCACAGAAGGGATGGAGCGCGTCGCCATGCGCGGGTCTCGTGATGCTGAGTGAACATGCTCGCAAGTTGATTGATGAGACGACGAGCAGCAGTTTCGCCGCCGATCTCAAGAAGTGGCTTCAGATCATGGAAGCGTATGAAAGTGGCGGGCATGCCTACCACGCAACGATGCCAACGGACGCACTCGCAACGTTCCGCGATGTCATGCTGGAAACCAAAGCGTACGGGTTTGGCAAAATTCGTGATCAACAGCAGGAATTGGGAGACAAGGTGCGTGCGCTTCTCGAAAGCCGTGGCATCGTGAGTGTAGCAGCAGAAGGTTTTCAGGCGCCGGGTGTTGTTGTCAGCTACACGGATGATCCCGCAATGCAAAACGGATCGAAATTTGCAGCCGAGGGTATGCAAATCGCTGCTGGTGTTCCATTGCAGTGCGATGAACCTGCCGAATTCCGTACGTTCCGTCTTGGATTGTTCGGCAAGGACAAGCTTGAGAATGTCGACCGCACGGTCTCCAATCTCGAAGCCGTGCTCGATCGTGTCATGAGTAAAAAACTGGAGAAGGTCGCCTGAGCACGTCTCGGGGACCAAGCGAATGATACGCAAGTTTTTCTGGTTTGTAGCCTTGTTCATCATCGCGCCGTCGGTGATCAGCGTGGCGTGGTCGTTCGGTGCCAACTGGCCAAACAGTTTTCGTGACGCAAACTGGTCCTCAAGCGGGACTGGCACGAACCCGCGCGCCCATCGTGAAGCAATCATTCAGGTTTACGCGGCGCGTGCAGGGCGCTGGAAAGGCATTTTTGGCGTTCATACGTGGATCCTTCTGAAACCTGAAGGCGCAAGCCGGTTCGAGCGCTTTGAAGTTGTCGGATGGGGGAGGCCGGTGCGCCGAAACATGCGGGCAGCAGACGCGTATTGGTACAGTAATCCGCCGTTCGTTGTGCGCGATGTTCGTGGATCACTTGCATCGCGGTTGATACCAAAAATACGCAAGACCATCGCCCGTTATCCGTCCAATGCGCGCGGCGATTATCAGGTCTGGCCTGGCCCGAACTCGAATTCGTTTGTCGCCTGGGTCGCGCGTGCTTTCCCTGAACTGGAGATTGAACTCCCTCCAACGGCGGTTGGTAAGGATTATGTTGGTCCAGGCGTCCAGATTACACATCCGCCTTCCGGGACCGGGTGGCAAATCTCTTTTGGTGGTTACGGGGGCGCAACTATTTCCCGCAAGGAAGGCTTTGAGTTGCACCTTCTTGGCGGCACCATCGGCATCGATCCGGATGACCTCGCGATCAAGGTTCCAGCTGTTGGCACCATGAGTCTTTATCAGATTTTTTCAGACTGACGAGGTCGAGCTGCCTGGTCTGTGACGAATGTGGTAGGACCACTGCGAAACACAACAGATGCCGCCACAGGACATCATGCTCCCACCTGATTTCGATTTTGCACAAGCCGTGGCCATAGGCCTTTTGCTGGTGTGTTGGTTTTCGTATTCGCGGATATTGCGAACGTTTGCACGCGGTTCGCTAAACGCTCAGCTTACGGTCGCGCGCCTGCACTGGATGACTGCCCTAACGCAACGCGAGACGAAACCCTTTGATGCGATTCTGCTTGGCCATATCATCAACTCGATTGCATTTTTCGGCTCCGCAACCCTGATCGTTCTTGCCGGCCTGATTACGGCCTTTGCGGGCTTGAAAACACTTTATGCCACCGTGGCTGATCTGCACTTCATTGCGCCAGCCAGCCTGGAACTGTTTGCCCTGCAACTCACTTTTCTCGCTTTCATACTGGCACTGTGTTTTTTCTCATTCACATATGCCCTGCGTAAACTGATCTATGTCATCACGCTCACGGGGGCCTTGCCGGACAAACAGGACAATCGCCCCGAACATGATGTGATGATTGTCGCCGTAACGGATGTCTTGTCCGAGGCCACCAAAACGTTCAACTTCGGCATTCGGGGGTATTATTACGCTATCTCGGCAATTTTTCTGTTCGTTTCGCCGTACGTTTGCATCGCGGCTACGGTTATCGCGACAACTGTTCTTTTCTATCGTCAACTCGCCACTCCGACGGCACGCGCTATTCAATGCTATGTAGACGCGGCGAACGCGACGGATCCGTGAGAGTTGACGAAATGAAACTGCAAACTAGCCGAAGACCCGCTTGAAAATCGTGTCGACATGTTTGATGTGATATCCCATGTCGAACTTTTCGCGGATTTCTGATTCAGGCAAGGTTGCGGTGACTTCGGCATCTGCCAGCAGTTCGGTGAGAAAATCTTTGCCTTCTTCCCAAACCTTCATCGCATTGCGCTGAACCAGCCGATAGGCATCCTCGCGTGAGACACCGGCCTGCGTCAGGGCCAGAAGAACACGTTGTGAGTGAACAAGTCCGCCAAGCTGATCGAGGTTCTTTTGCATCCGTTCGGGGTAGACCAGCAATTTCTCGATCACGCCGGTCAAGCGGGAGAGGGCAAAGTCCAATGTCACCGTTGCATCGGGTCCGATCATGCGCTCGACTGACGAATGCGAGATATCCCGTTCGTGCCACAGCGCCACGTTCTCCATCGCCGGGATCGAGAAAGCTCGCACCATACGCGCAAGGCCCGTCAGGTTTTCTGTCAGAACCGGGTTGCGTTTGTGCGGCATGGCAGATGATCCCTTCTGCCCGGGAGAAAAATATTCCTCCACCTCCAGAACTTCGGTTCTTTGCAGATGCCGGATCTCTGTTGCAACACGTTCGATTGATGACGCGATGACGCCGAGCGTTGCAAAGAACATGGCGTGGCGGTCGCGCGGAATGACCTGCGTGGATACAGGTTCTGCTTCAAGCCCCATCTGTTCCGCAACATATTCTTCAACCGATGGATCGATGTTTGCGAACGTGCCCACTGCACCCGAGATCGCACAGGTCGCGATCTCTTTTCGTGCAGCAACCAGCCTGTCCCGTCCGCGTGCAAACTCGGCATAGGCTTCTGCCATCTTCAAACCGAACGTTACAGGTTCGGCATGAATGCCATGGCTGCGGCCGATGCAGATTGTGTTCTTGTGTTCTTCGGCGCGGGTTTTCAACGCAGCCAGAAGCTTATCCATGCCGGCGAGCAGCAGATCACTCGCTTTGACAAGTTGCACGTTGAAGCACGTGTCGAGAACGTCAGATGAGGTCATGCCCTGATGCACGAAACGGGCTTCCGGGCCTACAATCTCAGACAGGTGCGTCAGGAACGCAATCACGTCGTGCTTGGTTTCGCGCTCGATTTCATCAATGCGGTCAATATCGAACGTGGCAGCATTGCCCTTTTCCCACACCAGATCTGCTGCTTCCTTTGGGACAACACCCAAATCGGCCAGCTTTGAGGTCGCGTGCGCCTCGATCTCGAACCAGATGCGGAATTTCGATGCAGGCGACCAGATGTCGACCATCTCAGGGCGGGAATAGCGCGGGATCATGGTTCAGCTTTCGTGTCGGGCCACAGAGGCGGCAAATACCAGTAGATCGGGTAACAGAGGGGGCCTGGGGGTTCAACGCAGCGTTGTGCCGCGTGCGAGCTTCTCAACAGTACGTTCTGCTACCTCAGGCGAGGGCAAACCGGTTCCGCCATGCCAGATCGCCAGGCCATTCGGGATCATCATTACGCCCGGCCTCACATACTCCGCGCGTGATGGCGCGTGCCAGCGCATTTGCGGCATGCGCACCAATCCGTGCCAAATCACCAGGGTGCTCGGGTCCATCGGCGGTGGCGGTCGAGAGCGCAAAGACAAGGTCACCGTCCAGCGGTGTGTGAACCGGGGAGATCGCACGTGCGAGACCTGTCTGTGCCATGATCGCGAGCCGGGCGCATTGTCGTTTGGTGAGGCGCGCGTTCGTTGCTACAATGCACAAGGTTGTATTCTGTCCGGCGGTCGCAGTGTCACGTCCGCCCTTGAGAGGCGGTTCAGCTTCGGGTGCAACACAGGGATCTGGCCATTGATCACTGGAGAATTCCAGGCCCTGTTCGAACGGTGCAGCCCACACATTTGGCGCATCGCTGCGCACCGAAACACACCCGACAGGATTGACGGCAGCAAGAGCACCGACGATTACTCCTGCACCAATATCAACGGATGCACTGCCCAGCCCGCCGGCATGACGTGCCGTCGTCGCTCCATATCCCGCACCTGCAGTTCCCAGTGCGAATATAGCACCGGCGTCGTCGCAAGCCGTGCGTGCCAGTTGCGCGTAGGTGGGGGCGATGGGCGCATTTTTCACCCCACCGTTCAACAGATCGAACAGGATGGCACCAGGAACTATCGGGACACGCGCATCGCCTACGTAAAACCCGACGTTTCGCTCACGCAACCAGGACTGGACGCCGGTCGCCGCATCAAGGCCGAATGCAGAGCCGCCGGAGAGAACCAGTCCGTGGATTTCGTCTACAGTTCCGAACAGCCCCAGAGCGTCGGTTTCGCGCGTGCCTGGTCCGCCGCCACGTACATCCACACTGGCAATGGTCGGTGTTTCGGGCAAAATCACCGTGACCCCCGTTCGTGCGCGTGAGTCGTGCGCCTGTCCAACAGTCAATCCTGGGACGTCCGTGATCAGATTGCGCTTGCCTGGTTTCATCACGTTTTTTCCAACCACCCGTGTGACTGTCGCAATCCAGACACGTCAGTCATGCTTACCATGACAGTTTTTTGACAATAAATGTCGGTTTCCCTTGTCAGCGTCTTATTTCCGAGCAAGCATCTGATTACTGTCGATTGTAGAAATCGACGATGGGGAGAGAACAATGGAACTCACCACGCTGAAAGCGGAAATGGCGACCCTCCTTGATGACGTTGAGGAAGATCGGCGTGATGTTCGCGAGGTTTATGTGCACCTGCAAAATCGCATGAAGGAATTCATGGCGACAGAAGGTGGCGTACCTGACGAACTCAAGCGTCTTGCCAAGCAGCTTGAAGATGAGTGTTGCGCGCAGTCGCAAGGGCGCTAGCCGCATCTCATTGAAGGCTGGTGCGGAGTGCAGCAGCCTCCGCATTCTCATAGAAGATTATGCGAACCGTCGCAGAACGGGCCGTCGTCTGTGTTTTTGCAACCGCACAAATTGAAGGTTCCCGACGTTTCAGCGACGAACGCCTTCGGCTGGAATGTCGTATCCTTGTGACTTCCATCGCAGAATGGCTGCTTTTCTGAGCGACCGCATGTGCACCAGAAATACCGTTTTCCCTCTTCCAACTCGACTGGGTAGGGGCCTGTTTGGGCTACGACGGGTTCGTCTGACATGTTCGTCCTTTCGGGAAGCGTTCGCTGCAACGTCGAACGTAGGCAAAGCCGTGGTCAGGCTCAAGAGCACCACATACAATTTATCGAGCTGTGTTGAACGAACGTGTTGATGTCCAACAGGCTTTCGCACGAATTCGCAAATATTCTTTGCGCATGACCCCGTGCCGGGGGCTGACGACAGTTTGGCCGTATGCTACATTTTGTCAGGATGATCTATTGATCTGGTTTAATTGCGAGAAAGTGAGTTCCTGGGGTGTCGGATCTGACACGACGCGAGTTTTCAGAAATGGTTGGGGCGGCCGGTGTTGCCGTGTCCTCGACCGTCGCTCTGACGTCGCCTGCCATAGGTCAGATCGCTCCAAAAGTTGTTATTATAGGTGGTGGCGCTGGGGGGGCAACGCTGGCGCGACGGTTGAAAGTGGGCGCGCCGGAAATCGACATCACGCTGATCGAAGCGGCAAAGACGTATTCCAGCCCATTCCTGTCAGAACACTTCCTTGGTGGCTTTCGCTCCCTTAATTCGCTAACCCATCGGTATGACGGCCTGGCGGCGAACGGTATAACCGTCGTTCATGCACGGGCAACCGGTGTTGATACCCACAAGCGCGTACTCACGCTGCATGACGCAACGACGCTCCCGTACGACAAACTTGTTATCGCACCCGGGGTCGATTTCCGTTTTGACAAGATCCAGGGATATACGCCGGACGTGGCACATCGCATCCCGCATGCCTGGCGTTATGGTGCGCAAAATCTGTCCCTGCGAAATCAGTTGCTTGATATGAAAGATGGCGGAACAGTTGTCATGACTGTGCCGTTGGGAGTTATACGGGGCGGTTCGGCTCCTTATACGCGCGCGTCTCTGGTTGCTCATTACCTCAAATATCACAAACCGAAATCAAAACTCATTCTATTGGACAGCAATCGCGATTTTGCGCAACGCGACGTGTTTGAGGAAGCGTGGAAGCAGAACTACGACGGTATTCTTGAGCACCACCTTTCGACGTTTCCTGGTCAACATACGGTTGTGAGGGTCGATGCCAATACACTTGAGTTGCAAACTCATGAGGGAGAGCGTGTTCGGGCCGACGTCATGAGCGTCGTTCCGGAGCAACGTGCGGGGCTGTTCGCTCATGTTGCCGGTTGTGTTGACGGGGACTGGTGTCCGGTTGACGCGGCCACGTTTGAATCACGTGACGTCAAGCACGTGCACATTCTCGGTGATGCGGCTGACCTCGGGATCATGCCTAAGACGGCTTCAACAGCAAACAGTCAGGCCGCTGCCGTTGCCAACCATCTGGCATCGAGTTTGGTGGGCAAGAAAAGATTTCCGGTCCGTTTTCGGAATGCGCAGTGGTCACTTATTGCAACGAACAACGCGATCAAGGCTGGTGCAACATATGTGCTTGGCAAAGGTGAGGTCGTAGAAGCTTCGCACTTTGCATCCGGCCTCAAGGAAGCGGAAGCCGTTCGTGCAAGGAATTTTCAAGAGAGTCTGAACTGGTACGACGCAATAACGCGCGACATGTTCGGTACAGTTTGAACCCGATCGCTGACGTATCGGGAGCGATAATGCTACGGGTTTCTCTGGTTGTAGGGCATGACGTTTCACAATTTGTCCCGCTCAAATGCCTTGAAAGAGTGTAATTGTCGTGTGT
>CALHAX010000072.1 GCA_937931785.1 uncultured Hyphomicrobiaceae bacterium
CATGTGTGCTCTGAGCGCATTCGTGAGGTTGGTACGCTGGCCGATGAGGAGAGCACGTGCGCGATGTACGGCCAGCGCTGCTTGCTGTTCCTCCGATTTGATCGGCACAAACCGCATCGAGGGTCGCGTGACAGCTTCGCAAATCGCCGCCGCATCGGCAGCATCGTTTTTACTCCGCTTGACGTAAGCTTTGACATAGACAGGCGGGATCAGGCGAACAGTATGTCCCAGCTTGGTCAGCTCTCGTGCCCAATGATGCGCAGTTGCGCACGCTTCCATGCCGATCAGGCACGGGGCCAACTTGTCGAAGAACGGGATCACCTGTTTACGGCGCAGCTGCCGAATGAGACTAACTTCCTCGTTCTCGTCAACGCCGTGGATCTGAAACACATTCTTCGCGATATCAATACCGATAGTGTGAACCTGCATGGGAACGCCTCCTGTGGTTGGATTGCACCGAGGCCATCACTATAAGTTAGCGAGTGGCTTGGTGCGGGCGTCGTCCACGGCATCAGGAAGCGAAGAAACTACACTGAGCATAGTGCGTCGGCTCCACCTTCGAAAGCGGAAATCGGTTTCCAGTATTACTGATTGGGTGCAACTCGATCAGCCGGAAATCGTAACACTTTTGCAATTGTGCTCCGTGAAATTGCGGTAAACCCATTCGTCACAACGCCATGTCACACGAAATCTTGTGCCATTTGGCTGGCTTCTTGGGATATGTCACGCGACTCTCTCCCCACACACCCTAATGTAACAGATGGGAGAGAAACATGCCGCTTTATGGCTATGCGCGTGTCAGTACCGAGGATCAAGACCTTGCAATTCAACGGGAAGCGCTGCGATCCGCCGGTTGCGACGTGATCCGAGAAGAGAAGGTGTCCGGTACAAGTCGCGACGGGCGTGTTGAACTTGAAACGTTGCTCGAATTCGTTCGTGAGGACGACACCATTGTCGTGACGCGGATCGATCGCCTAGCAAGATCGTTGCGTGATTTGCAGAACATTGTGCATGAACTGAGTGAGAAGGGGGTTGCCCTCAAAGCCACCGAACAACCAATTGATACTTCATCTGCCGCCGGTAAAGCGTTTCTCGATATGCTCGGGGTGTTCGGAGAGTTTGAGACCAACTTGCGTCGAGAGCGGCAGATGGAAGGGATCGCCGTTGCGCGAGCTCGGGGGGCCTACAAAGGGCGGAAGCGGTCAATAGCTCGCGATGAAGTGCGAGCACGTAAGCGGTCAGGCGAAACAGTTACAGAAATTGCCAATGCGATGAATATCTCACGCCAATCTGTGTACCGAATCTGCCGATGCAAGAGAAACGATCTGCTCGCGAAATCCAAGTGTTGTACGCTGACTTGATGCAAGTCTCTGCCATCAACGATTGCAACAATACTGAGTAGACCTCGTTGCAGCTAGCCAGACTGGACAATCGCATCCAAATCGTGTGTTGCTCCAACTAAGTTCTTGCATCCAAACATCATGAAAGTTGTTGCGATGACTATGACCGATCCGTCAGACGCGTTGATGTCGTTCCAACAGGCTCACGAAAATGGCGATCTATTGCTTCAACCCGGTGAGATTGACGCTGAACTTTTGGTTCATCTCGATCGTCCCAATGGCAAACCAAGATTCACCTATGTCAGGATTGAAAAAGAAACTGTTACTGCTCTTGTGATTTTCGCCATTGCACCCGCCATTGACGGCTTACCATGCTTTCAAATTGGCTATGCTGTGCCGAAAAAATATCAAAAAAGCGGCAGAGCGAAAAATGCGGTACGCGCAGCAATCGTAGAGTTGCAGCATGGGCTTTCGCGCAACCAAATAAGAGAGTTCTATATCGAGGCTATCGTGGGCGTTGACAACAACGCATCACAAAACGTCGCCACGGAAACTATCTCGTTGTCGCCTCTCAACATTAACGATGAATTTTCCAAACTCCCGGCTTTGCGATACCTTAAAAAGATCGAAAGATTGGTGTGAAAAGATCAACATGGGCAGCAGGATAATTTTCACTAATGCATCTGCCGCACATAAACAAAGTGAAGGGCGGATTTTAATGCTACACTAAAAATTCCATCAAAAAAAATGTAAATTGAATTATTTAGAGATATTCTACGATTTTATTCCAAGAGCGCAATGCTCGAACAATTTTGATTATGTGTTGGGTTAACTAATTTCCCACCAGTGGGATGAGCGATATATGCGTCGGTTGTTTTGCGCCGTCCATTTTCGCTCTGACCACATATTTTTTTCCATTGCTGTCTAGTTTGGTTTTATCCGTGAGTTTATCGTAAACTTTGTCAGTGATCCATGTTGGATGGCTTGATGCCATCGCAGACAATTTGGCTGCATGGTTCGCGGCACGCCCAATCCATACTATGTCGTTGGCATTGCGGATGCCTGCCTTGGCAGCCATGATTTTGGTCGAGTCAATTCCCGTGACATGCTTCATGATATACTTTGTGTTTGGATATTTTTCCTTCAATTTCGGCTGTATTATGTTTTTAACCGCCCAATTGATCTTGAGACCACAGCGAACTGCGGATGTATTTTTACTATCACCAATGAAAATTCCCATAACTCGGTCGCCGTCAAATGAACGTATAATCCCCCCTTCGCTTCGGATTATCTTGGTTCCGCATTGAAGAAAGGTCTTGTAATTTTCTCCGGCGAACCAATCTTTGTAATTGTCCACCAGCTTCGTCGACTCGTCCAAATCTGTGTAAAGAATTGTCGCCTCTATGTCGACCGCATCATTCCCAGATTTTAGATCACTGTCGTCCGGCACCTTTCGACCATCTCTTCGTGTCCACTTGTTCGTATAAATATCCGAAACATCAGATTCAAGATCGCTTTTCAGACCCATTTAAACACCTCAATTCGTGCAGATTTATCTAGGCCCAAGTGTCGAAATTCGTTCTTCGATCTGCTCGCATGCTTCGATGATGTCTACGGCGTCCTGACAACCGCCAACGATGTTGTATCGCACTGAGGTGATCCCAGCTAAGTCAGAAGGAATTTTGACATCGATGCCGTTTGGGACAGCGAAAAACGATCGTTTTCGGCCAAGTTCACCAGCAAACAGACCCAACTCAAAAATGGCATTGTCTCTCGGTGCAACCGACTCCCGACCTCTGCTTTCTACCTTGTCATCAGCACTAAAGACCGCGACAGTGAAATCTGTCGAAGTGAGTTTGCTCTCCAGACTCTCCATTGTGCCCAGCGAGGGTTTGAACACGCTGTCAGTCCAAATTTCGACAACAACTTCCTTCGGTGCGAAGTGTGCTTTGATTGCCTTTGCAACAGGAAGAGATTCTGACGCGCACGCAACAAACATTTTTGAAACGAGATTCGATGGTCGGACAAATTTTTTTCTTTGCCTAAGCCGCTCAGCAATGTCCTTGGCGAGCTGGCGCCACATGTCAGGGTGACGCGTCGCCACAACCGTAAAATCTTCCTCACTGACGATCAATCCGACAGCAGTTTCCATTGCAACTACAGATGCGGAACGAGGCTGCGCTGGCTCGATAAGTGCCATTTCGCCCACGTGTTGACCGGCTATTCGTTCAGCGACTTTGGAACCCGCAATTTCTATTCGGGCTCTTCCAGCAAGAATGAAGATAATGTCGTTTGACCAGTGGTCCTCGACTGCGAGGAATTCGCCCTCTTGAAAGAAAGTCAGGTTCCCTCGGGCAGCTAACTCTTCTGCTGCCTCAGTGTTGCCGAGGATAGTTTTCTGTACTTTTAGCGATTCAACAATAAGTTCTTTGCCGCGTGCTCCGGTGAAGCGAGCAAGAATTGGCGTGTCGTGGTTTTGCTCAGACATGGCGATTCCCGGATCCTACGCGCATAACTGAATAGCGTCGGCAGTTAGGCACCTAATATCATCAAATGCGCGCCCTGTTCGCCACGCGTACGATCAATACACAGGTTTGGGAGTCGATGTTGGTAGCAGTGGAAACGCAAAGACAACGTCGTCACAATTGTGAGATCGTCACACTAGAGGTAGAGCATAGCGCGTATCGCGCTCTATGCGTCGTTCACTGACGATAACGCTACTCCAATCCACCTTCCACCACCGTTGTGGCAACGCCGAACAACATCACATAAACGCTTCCAAGCTGGCCACGGCAGATGACGCGATCACCTTTCGACAAGAGTGAAAGCTTCGTTTTCGTCGCCGTGTCTTTGCCGTCGACTTCACAGATCACGAGGAGGTTGTTCGCGGCAGTGCCTTGCACCTTGTATCCGCCAAACCACTTTTTCTTGACGTCATCCACCTTGACGGTCCAGCGGACGTTCTGGTTTTTGACGGTTTCCCAGAACGCTTCACGCTGGATCTCGGTCTTGCTGGCGGACAAACCACGTGAGACCTCGCGGACGCTTGGACCAGCTTGCGCGGTGGACACCACCATCGTGATCAGTGCCAGTGCTATCGCTGTCCGCTTCATGTCTGTCCCTCCCAATAGACCGCCGGTGTAAAGACGCGGTCGTTCTCACTGTTTAGTTTATTGCAAAATATACCTGTGAGTTTATGGCACGCAAGTGCGAACATCTCGCACCTAGGGGGGATGGATGACATTTTTCAAAAACTGGCGGCCGAAGTACGCGCAGCCCGAAAACGCGCGGGTCTGACGCAGGAGCAACTTGCCTCAAGCATCGATGTGACGCCGGTAACAATCAGCCAAATAGAGCGCGGGCAACGTCGTCCCAGCTTGGAAACGATCGTTTCTCTTGCTCAGGCCGTGCCGGTCGACTTTGTCCGTGTGTTCTCCGGCGACCGATCGAGAAAACGGACGACCGCCGTCAGAGCGCAACTTGAAGCCGACTTGACGCAAAATATGCAGGACCTGAACGATCGGGATCTTCATACCGTTGTTGGTCTGACGAAGGTGCTGCTCACCAACCGCAACTAACCGGTACAGTCGTTCCCGACAATTGCCCGGTTGATTGTCCTGCCAACCTCCGACACCGCCCAGACCAAAGCATCAACGCGATCCGGACTGCCGTATCCTTGGAATCCTTCTGTCGTCATTCCGTGCATCTGATCTTCCAGTTCAGAAAACACACCGACGTGATGTACCTTGCCTTGCTCGTAGAGTGCCGCGATGGGTTCCGCGCGTACGTGCTTGCCGCGTGATGCGCTGACCATCTTGACCGGTGCGGTTGGGCGCACGGCCTGGATGGTAGCTTTGACCATGTCGCCACCATAGTTTTTCTCCGCAACGATCCGGTCTGCTCCCCAGCGATCGTATACCTGGATAACACGCTCTGCCCATCCAGCCGGTGATGAAGCGCAAGACGCATCTTCAAGCACGTAGATGTGCCCGTCAGCATCACGACCAACAACCACGATACCTTGCATTGAACCGCCGCCACCGGATGGATCGACGCCAACCACGATACGCTTGAAACCCATCGGCGGTTTCTGGACGCGCCCCTGTTCGATCATCTCTGTGGTCCAGAGCGCACCTTCGACGTCTTCGAGAAGTTCACCTTCCAGTTCTTGCCGCCCAAGGCGTGTGCCCTGATACTGCGCGACAATACGATCTATGAACGTTCCCGCAAGGTGCGCAGCATTGTCCTTCGTGCGACCGCGCGTCACGACGGTGCCATCCTCCTTCAACAAGTCCCGGATCAATGCCTGCGGCTTCGGTGTCGTCGAGATGAAGCAACGAGGATCGTCTCCAAGGCGCAGCGCAAACGCCAGCATGTCAAAGGTGTCTTGCTGCCGGTTCCAGGCGCACAACTCGTCCATCCATGCGCAATCGAACTGTGGACCACGCAGGCGTTCCGGCTCTTCCGCTGAGAACAGCAACGCCTCTGCACCATTCGGCCAGGAGAGGCGACGTTTCGATGGTTCGTAGATTGGCCGATTCCACGGAGGACATACGGCAAGGAGGCCGGATATGCCGCAAATCATGACGTCTCGGGCATCAGCTGCCGTTGGGGCGATTAACGCGATCCGACGGCAGCCGTGTTTTTCAACCTGGTCTCGTACCCATTCCGCACCGGCACGCGTCTTTCCAGCACCTCGGCCCGCCATGAACATCCAGTACTGCCAATCACCCGGCGGTGGGAGTTGAGACGACCGTGCCCACAGTGGCCAATGAAACGCGGCGATGGCACGTTCGGTTTCCGTCAGGCTTCCAAGGAGTTCGTTTCGCTTTTCAGGGCTCAACGATTGCAGCGAGCTTGCGCTCAAAGGAATCGGCAGCATCTTTAATATCCATGTTGATTTCGCCGGAATGCTCGGTGAACGATCGTTCTCCCCAGACCTTCGGGCGGCGCGCTCTTAGGACGGCCAACAAGAGGCGGTCAGACCGTTCGACGGCGCGTTTCAGCGCAACGTCTTCCAAACGGTCTGAACCGACCTCAATTGCGTCATCCCAGAGGGCTTCGAATGTTTCGTCCTGGTGGCGCCAGTCGTAAACCGTCTGACGTCCAACACCGGCTGCTTGCGCCGCATAGGCAACGGATGAGCCAGACTTGAGAGCCTTGAGGAATAAATTTTCCCGTTCCGGCGTACGGTGTGCACGGCGCTTGCTCTTCTTGATTGATTTCTTCACCACAGGCGCTTCCCCCAGGTTCTGTTCCACCTAGCGAAACGTGTGAGAGGTTCGTTTGTCGATGATGGCCTTCACGGTACGGTATTGCTGCGGGATATCCGCATTGCGCGCACGAAGTTTGGCATACACCCGGGGATCATCGGCCGGCGGCATTTGGTCCAGTTGTTCGAAGTACTGCACCACGACGCGCGCCATATCGACTTTGGAGGGAAGCTCCTCGTTTGGCTTGTTGGCATATATCGCCATAATTATTCTCCATGAAAAATTCGAATCACAGCTCGTGCTGTGAGCACAAATGTATGGAAATATGGTTAACAAAAAGTAAAACAAAAAGAGAACATTGAAGTTTTTTTATCCATCCGAATAGACCGACACTTGTGGGTTGTTCGTCTGAATGCCGGTGCCGGGAGATCTACTCCCCGGCACCGAAGCTATTGTCCGGAATTGTGATGGAAACCGCCTTGGCCATTGCGCCGATTTCAGATTCTGTGGGGTGTCATGACCGCTGCCATCGGCAACGTTACGGTTCTAGCGTGCCATCGAGAGCTCTTTCAGAGTGACTGCGACCATCCGGCATGGCATCAGCTTGGCGTGAGTTGCGTGCCTCGTAGAACGCATCTCGCAAGTACCCCCATCCGTTGATTGTTGGGAACGTGCCATCGGCGAGGCCGTGGCCGCATTTGTCTCGGATCGTCAGAACAATGTCATCATAGAAGTCACAACCGTCTTCCATGCACTTGAGTATGCGGGTGAGTTCACTGGGTTCGAACAGCAGCGCGTTTATGCATCGGTTGCTGACGGCTCGTAAGATCTGACCAATGTCCCGAAGGTCGGAATCGACAGAGATATCCTGAGCCAGAAGTATTGCATCATCAAAAGTAAGCTCGCGATCGACGTTACTTGGCGGTGTTGGTTCGGTATCCTCACTGACCGCTACATCATCGAGAGTATTCTTGTCGGCACTGGCAACGCTGCCGTTGCTCGCGACCTCAACGAGCAAGGTATCACTCAAGCCTCAGGCAGTCGCTGGAATGACATGGCTATCGGTCGCAAGGTCAACGCACTCAGCGCTAACCCGCAAGACCATCAAGACCTCTCCGAGCTACTGTCTTTGCTATCCATCTACAGGCAAAACCATCCAGCCAAGACTGTCAAAGCAATCAAGCATCTGCTCACTGGCAAACTTTTCTGCGAGAAAAACTCTCCCATGTCTGTCGGCTCTGGCAGGAAACGATATTCTTGCTCGTGCTGTAAAACTGCGGTGCACAAGAGCGATATCGAAACCGCTGCGCTCACCTATCTCACCTGGCTGGATATGCCCATTACAATCAAGCTACTGGCAGACGAGCCTAAAAAAACAGCGGACGAGAAAAGCATAGAAATATATTCTCTGGACACCACTCAACAGCGCCAGATTATAGACATAGCGTTGCATAGCATCACATTTGTTGGGGAACCGCGTACGTTGCGCGTTAGCTCATTTTTCTCTCTTAAAAGGGCTCAGGAACCCAACATTGACGACAAGCCAACAGAAATTGAGTGATTTTCGTCTTGTCTCGTCGAGCTGAGCGTCAAACGTCGACCCAAAGCACCACTTGTCCAAGCTAAGTGTCACCGAACCGCTCAGACAGTCTCGGAACTGTCCCAAACCCTACTGCCGGTAACCGTCTACTAGCCATGAGGGTCACCAAACCATCTCCTGCCGAGTGCCACCGCAGCGCACCCGTCCGATAACCACCGTCTCGTGGTCCACCACGATCGCGGCGGCAACTGCCCACTAAGGTTTGAGTAGAACCTTAATTCATGAACGATAAAAAGCGCACACGCAGGAAGATGATTATTTCCAATTGATCTCATATATCGGCTCAGGGGGAGCGGTGTACAGTGTTGTGCGTCCTGACGCTTCCTTTTTTATGTCTGCACGATCAACAAAGGCAGTAACAGTGTAGACGTGGAGGATTACTGTTTTTGAACGCAACACAATGCCGGTCTCTGGCTCTTCTTCCAATATCGTCTTTTTGACGCAGTGAAAAACACTGACAATTGGCTTGTCGCTTGGCCAAAACTCATGACGGTCGGACGTCGAGGATATCCTCTCAAGATGGGGGCGTTTTCGTGCTTCGTTAGGAGAAATGCTGCTGTGTCCCGGTTCACAATCCTCGCGAACGCTCTTGTGTGCTGCAAATGAATGCTGATACCGATCTTCGTTTCTTAAATCGATATCTTGTGTAGCGTAGGTGTACGCATTACCGGCAACGAATAATAAGCAAAGAACAAGAACCCAGCGTGGAATACGTAAAATGCTCAACGGTCTTCTCCGTAAGGATGCTTGCTCAGGATGAGTGTCCGCTGTCTACTTGTACTCAGCTCTGCAAACCATACCGCCACCGCAGAAGTCCGTCGACATTGATATTTTTGTCGTCGGTGACGTGGCTGAGAACTTCAGTCAACCAAATCTGCCGACCAACTCTATTGAGTTTTGTTGGTCACAAGAGTGAGAAGACCGCATGCTTTCAGGCAAAAAATGAGGTCGAGAAGCTAACCTCGACCTCAAACCCCATCAGGGGATGTGTAGCACCTATGCGGTGTCACGTTGAGCAATCAGCTGTTCGATATATGCTTCTATTTCCTCGGCAACATACGCTACGCGATTGGGCCCCAGAACTACCCGTTTGGGAAATTTGCCTGCTGCCTCAAGCCTAGCGATGTGCGCGAGCGAATACGGCACCCCGAACAAACTCTTCAACTCTTTCTTCGTCACGAACCGCTTCGGAAACTTCGTAGTCATCACAACCTCCAGCTAGGGAGCGTTGCAACGCCACCAGGTTTCAAAAGAAGCCCATGGGCACTTTGAAGGAAGCACAGAAGGGTGGCGTTCTTGTGGTGCGCGACCCATAGCGACACATACAAAAGCATGTGTTTTGTTACCCGTGAGTTACCCGTGATTGGAAACGGTAGGTCACTTTTTCGAGTTAAGTCATTGATTTGTATGGTGCCCGGGGGCGGATTTGAACCACCGACACGCGGATTTTCAATCCGCTGCTCTACCAACTGAGCTACCCGGGCATGACCTGCAAGAGAGCAGGCCACCGGCGCAAGGCGTCACCAAATTCTGGTTCGCATATGCCGGACGCGTGCTTATAGGCAATCACGATCGTAGTGTCGAGATGCCATATCGGCCAAAATCAAAATTCACGCATAAGCCATCTGTCCGCCCTTGAAACTCTTGATCAGGGGCGTCAGTCGTCACCATCGCGTTCAACGTCTGAAGGCATGTCCATAGCACCGATCCCGTCCTCGTCATCATCGTCATGGCCAGCTATGGCATAACTGCCGTTGAGCCAGCGCCCAAGATCGATGTTGGCACATCGCTTCGAGCAAAACGGACGAAATTCCACGATCACGTCGTCGCGGCAGATCGGACAACGGGGTCTGGGCTTGCTGTATTTTTCCGTATGACGAGCCGACATGGCGCAGCCTCACGTCTCTGTTTCTTCGCCGAGCTTCAGCCAATTGTAGAACACCGGAAAGCCCTCGCCCACCAGCATCTGCACGACCTCGGACACAGGCAGCCCCACGACATTCGTATAGCTTCCCGTGATCTTGCGCACAAACGCCGCAGCAAGGCCCTGGATGGCGTATCCACCAGCCTTGTCGCGCCATTCACGTGAGGCAATGTAGCTGTCGATTTCCTCAATACTGAGCCGCTTGAATCGCACCTTGGTCTCGATCACACGTCGACGCACTTTGTCAGCCGGGGTCAACAGATGCACTGCCGTCAGCACCCGGTGCGACCGTCCTGACAACAACTGAAGACTGGTCACTGCCTCGTCCACGGATTCCGGCTTGATCAACACCCGACGTCCGACGGAAACAATCGTATCGGCAGCCAGAATATGCGCGTCAGCGAGCGCCTCATCATTGGCAATCTGATCGCGTGCAACTTCCGCCTTGGCCTGAGCCAAGCGCACAACGAGCCCGCGCGGAGCCTCGTTGTTGCCGGGGGTTTCGTCAACACTTGCAGGTCGCAACGCATCGGGTGAAATGCCAACCTGATCGAGCAGGTGCAGCCGTCGCGGTGATCCACTCGCGAGCACGAGCTTCGGCCGTGCTTGCACGACATCGCCTGCCCCATTGCGGCCCCGTCCGCCGGACGCAGCCTTGCTGCTTGCGCGTTGCGCCCGCAGTGTGGTTCGGCGATCGTCAATCAAGCTACTTGTAGCGATAGGTGATCCGGCCTTTGGTGAGGTCATAAGGCGTCATCTCCACCAGAACCTTGTCGCCGGTGAGCACACGAATACGGTTCCGGCGCATGCGACCGGCCGTGTGGGCGATGATTTCGTGTTCGTTTTCAAGTTTGACGCGGAACGTCGTGTTCGGAAGAAGCTCTACAACTTCCCCGTTGAATTCCAACAATTCTTCTTTAGCCATGAGCCCTCGCGGTTGGCTATGCACATCAGGTAACAGATTTGTCCCCGTTTGGCGGGACAATGGTCGTCAATGACATCGAAATCAAGGTGGAACTGCGGTGTTTGGGGGCAAACGCACGTGCAATCCGCTGATTCCCGAACCTTTCAGTTATCAAGTCAGATACCAGGCGAGCCCTTCAGGTCAAATCGTTGCTTGATGCGTGTGAACAACGCATCCCGGGTGGTCCGATAAGCATCGAGGATCTGCTCGCGGCTACCTTGCACAATCGACGGATCGATGGTCGGCCAGTACTCGACATCAACAGCCATCGTCCGCGTGAGTTCCAGCGCCTGATGGTGCGCTTCCGGCGACAAACTGACAATAAGATCAAAGGACGTGTCATGGAGTTCATCCAGTGTTTGCGGCGTATGAGACGTGACATCGATACCCAGCTCATCCATGACCGCAACGACGAACGGATCCGGCTCACCCGCGCGGACACCAGCCGACACAACATAGATGCGGTGTCCGGCCAGATGCTTCAAAAGCGCGGCCGCCATGGGGGAACGGATCGCATTCATGGAACAGGCGAACAGCACTGCTCCAGGCTCAGGATCAGAGGAACCGTCTGCAGCCGGATGCCCGTGTGGTGCGTCAGCGGGCGTCACGACGCTCACCCCTTCCAATAGAGCGCGCAAATCAGCGTAAACAACCGCCGCGCGGTATCGAAATCCACCTTAACCTTGCCTTCGAGACGCACAATCAGAAGTTCGCTCCCCTCATCGTGCAAGCCCCGTCGTGCCATGTCGATCGCTTCGATTCGGCTCGGAGGCGCTGTACGAATGGCCTCATAGTACGTTTCACAGACAAAGAAATAGTCCTTGGCGATCCGTTTGAACGGCGTCAACGACAGCATGAAGGTCGAAAGAGCGGCGGCATCACTGTCCTTCACGTCGAACACCAGGCGCTTTTCGGCGATGGACAAGGTCAGGCGATAGGGGCCCGGCTTGCCATTTGCGAGTGCAAAACTGTTCGATTCCAGCAGGTCGAAAATCGCCACATCACGCTCCTGCTCCACCTCGGGCTTGTTGCGACCAATGGAGCCTTCGTCGAGCGTGACCTCGATCAAACGTTGCGGACTGGAATTTGTGGGCTCTTCGAACATGCGCGCGACACTACCCGCTTCGCCGGTCGCACGGCCAGCGTTTTACGAGGCCCGCATCAGTGTTTTGATGATCGTTCACTCAGGATTTCAGACGAATGGCGACGGACGCCTTGTGCCCGCCAAGACCTTCAACGTCAGCCAGCATCATGGCGGCGGGGCCAAGTGTCTCAAGCGCCTCTGGTGTGAGCTTCAGAATTGACGTCCGTTTCATGAAGTCAAGCACGCCAAGACCAGACGAGAATCGCGCGCTCCGTGCCGTCGGCAGCACATGGTTTGAGCCGCCAACATAATCGCCGATCACTTCCGGTGTGTGATGACCGAGGAAAATCGCCCCGGCATTACGGATCCTCTCACCAAGAGCATCTGGTGCGTTTGTGGCGATCTCCAGGTGCTCGGCAGCAATACGGTCCGCCAGTGCGACCGCATCCCGTTCAACATCATCAACCTGAATGATCGCGCCAAACGTATTCCAGCTTGCCGCAGCAATATTGGAACGCGGCAACGTCTTGAGCTGGTATTGAACTGCTGCATCCACGGCGTCAGCCAGTTTTGGATCATCCGTAATAAGAATGGATTGCGCAACAGCATCGTGCTCCGCCTGGGCCAGGAGATCCGCTGCAATCCACTCCGGATTGGCCGTACTGTCCGCAATAACCAGAACCTCGGACGGTCCTGCGATCATGTCGATGCCGACGGTTCCGAACACACGACGCTTGGCCGCTGCGACATAAGCATTGCCCGGACCAACGATTTTCGTAACCGCAGCAATCGTTTCTGTCCCGTAGGCGAGGGCCGCCACAGCTTGTGCGCCACCAACCCGATAAATCTCATCGACACCCGCTAACTCTGCAGCGGCCAGAACAAGCGGATTGATCTCACCACGCGGCGTCGGCACAACCATCGCAACACGTTCGACCCCCGCCACTTTTGCAGGGACCGCATTCATCAGAACCGAACTGGGATAACTTGCCGTTCCTCCCGGAACATACAATCCCGCCGCTTCGACCGCTGTCCAGCGCGAGCCAAGCGTGGCACCAACCGCATCGGTATAAAGGTCATCCGTCGGTTTTTGCCGTTCGTGGTGCGAGCGAATGCGATCCCGTGCAAGCTCCAGTGCCGCGCGTGTTTCTGCATCGATTGATGCGCGCGCAGAATTTATCTCTTCCTGAGAAATCTGCATCCCAAGCGACGACAAATCCACATCGTCGAACGCCTGGCTGAGTTCGATCAACGCTGCATCACCACGCGCACGAACATCCGCAATGATGTCTGCGACAGTACCATCGACATCGGCAGACGTTTCCCGCTTCGAGGAGAGAAAGGTTTCGAACGCTGCGGCAAAGCCATCGTCGTTCTGGTTCAGGCGGTGTGCCATATTCAGGATTCCGAATTGTAGGATGCATCGCCGTCGTCATCTTCAACAATGCTGTGGCTGGGTCGGCGACGCGTTTTCCATGCGCCGCCAAGATCACGGATTTCACCTTCCACACATTCAACCGTCAGGCGAATAGCCCCGTCGCCGGCAAAGACAAGCGTGACAACGCCGCCAGGCGCCTCTGTTTCCTCGAACTGGATGGCCAGCAACGAAAGCACAGTGTCCTTCGCATCAAGATCCAGCCCCTGTACCTGCACGCTGAGCACATGTTCTAAGCGTAATGCAGAACGCCGTCGTTCATTGCGATCCAGTTTGCGGCTTGCGATATCCCAGTTGAAGCGGTTGGCGACCAACGCAAATCGACGCTCACGCGGCATCCACGCAAGATCAGCGACCCTCAGAACAGCGTCCTGGAGGTGAGCGGAGAAAACGATCAGATCGTCCTGCTCCAGCGCAATCAGTTTGAGATCAGCCATGGGATCGGAAACGTTTACAATGAGAGGCAGCAAGCCTCATCTGATAGCCGTGTCCGTGCTGCAGCGCAATGTGGCGCAGAAGGCCTCCAGCAAGACAAACCTGATTCAGCCTTTCAGGACGTCCACAAGTGTTGTTCCGAGCGACGCAGGCGAATTGGCGACGGTAATACCAGCAGCACGCATCGCTTCCATCTTGTCGTCCGCTCCCCCCTTGCCACCGGCAATGATTGCACCGGCGTGGCCCATACGCCGCCCGGGAGGCGCTGTGACCCCAGCAATGAACCCGACCATCGGCTTCTTGCGGCCTTTCGCGGCTTCCTGTTTGATGAACGCGGAGGCTTCTTCTTCGGCTGACCCGCCGATCTCACCAATCATAATGATCGACTGCGTTTCATCGTCCGAGAGGAAAAGGTCGAGCATATCTATGAATTCTGTACCTTTGACGGGATCGCCACCAATACCGATACAAGATGATTGGCCGAGGCCAGCATCCGTTGTTTGTTTCACGGCTTCATAGGTCAGTGTCCCTGATCGCGACACCACACCAACGGACCCACGCTTGTGGATGTGCCCTGGCATGATGCCGATCTTGCACGCGTCCGGTGTAATCACACCCGGGCAATTTGGGCCGACCAGACGGGATTTCGAGCCTTCAAGCGCACGCTTCACCTTCACCATGTCGAGCACCGGAATGCCTTCCGTGATGCAAACGATCAACGGAATCTCGGCATCAATCGCCTCGACGATGGCATCCGCGGCGAACGGTGGCGGAACATAAATCACTGTCGCATTGGCATTCGTCTGCTCCACGGCTTCACCCACGGTATTGAACATCGGCAGACCGAGATGATCGCCGCCGCCTTTTCCGGGCGTCACACCTCCTACCATTTTCGTCCCGTAGGCAATGGCTTGCTCCGTGTGAAACGTCCCCTGAGAGCCCGTCAGCCCCTGACAGATCACCTTGGTATTTTCATCTATGAGAATGGACATGGAATTGCCTCGGGCCGTGTGCGGATTGGAAGACTGTGTTGCGTTGATATTTTGGATCAGTGAACAGTTGAGATGGTATCAATCGGGTTTTCAATACCCAGTTCTGCGTATATTTTTTCTGCTGCGGTTGCTTCGACATCAATCTGCCTTGGCACTTGCGCCCGCCTGTCGTTCTTGGGGTTCAGCCAGTTCGAATGCGTCGGCTCCTCCCCCTCAAGCTCGCAGCCGGCGCGGATCAGATGCTGAACAAGAAAAATACGTTTCATTGGATGACCGCACCCGGCTTGTTCAAAATCGTGACGTTCAGCAGACCGCCTCGTCCGTTGGAATTGGCCTTGGAGATCAAGAACACCTTGAGATCGGCATTCCCACCCGCCCAGGTTGTCGTCAGCAGATCACCGTCCGGCACATTCCGCGTGACCGGCTCCTTCCCGGCAAGAATTTGCATGTTGGCGTTGAAGTGCTCGGTTGGGTTCTGCTCATCCAGAACAAGCATGCACGAGGTGGCTGTACCACCTTCGAGTTCCGGAAACGTCTTGAGCATTTTCGGCGTCAGCTTCGACTGAACAATCGCGACACGGAACAGACGTACACCAACCTGGACATCCCACCCTTCGAGAACATCGGGCTTCTCGATCGTCGTAAATCCGTTGAGATCATCACCAGTAATCGGTTTCCAGGCCAGACGCTGCGCCATGCTCCGGATGCTGTCGATCTTCGGAACCTGCGCATAGCAGATGCGGTTGAAGACAAACACCGGATCGGTGTCTTCCTCGGCGGCTTGCAGCGGCGCACTCGGCGCAATGCCTAAGACCAGAACGGCAAAAACCAGCAGCAAACGGGTGTTCAAAGCGATCAGAGTTCGAAACGTCATCATATTTCCCGGTTCATCATGGCTGAGTATTCGGATCCATGATGGTCTCAGCACTGAGGCACCCGCAAGGCGCGCTGGTCACGCTGCCTTGACTTGCGCCACGATCTTCTCTGCCGCGTCGTTCAGATCACTGGCGGAAACAATCGCCAGCCCACTGTCCGCCATGATTTTCTTGCCCAGCTCGACATTCGTGCCCTCAAGGCGCACAACGAGCGGCACGTCGATCGCCATTTCCTTGGCCGCCGCAACAATACCCTCCGCAATGATATCGCAGCGCATGATGCCACCGAAAATATTGACCAGAATGCCCTTCACGTTCGGATCGGAGAGAATGATCTTGAACGCATTCATCACCTGCTCCTTGTTGGCTCCGCCGCCAACATCCAGGAAGTTGGCCGGCTCGGAGCCGTAAAGCTTGATGATGTCCATTGTTGCCATCGCAAGACCGGCGCCGTTCACCATGCAGCCAATGGAGCCGTCGAGTTTCACGTAGTTCAGATCGTACCGTGACGCCTCGACTTCCGCCGGATCCTCTTCCTCGATATCCCGCAGTTCAGCGATATCCTTGTGCCGGTAAATCGCATTGCTGTCGAAATTCACCTTGGCGTCGAGGCAGACAAGAGTGCCGTCCTCGGTGACAACAAGCGGGTTGATCTCCAGCATGCTCATGTCTTTATCAGTGAAGGCACGATAAAGATTGCCAATCATTTTCACGCACTGCTTGATCTGGTCGCCTTCCAGCTTCAGCGCAAAAGCAATCTTGCGTCCATGATACGGCATGTAACCGGTTGCAGGATCGATCGTGAGGGAGAGAATTTTCTCCGGCGTTTCGTGCGCTACTTCCTCAATGTCCATTCCGCCTTCGGTGGAACAGATGAACGCGACCCGCGATGTTTCACGATCCACCAGAGCGGAGAGATAAAGCTCACGCGCAATTGCCGATCCCTGCTCGATATAAACGCGCTTCACTTCCTTGCCAGCCGGACCGGTCTGGTGCGTTACAAGTGTCTTGCCGAGAATTTGCTCGGCATTCTCCCGTACCTCATCAACCGATTTGACGACACGGACACCGCCCTTGCCACCGGCTGTGTCTTCCTTGAACGTACCTTTGCCACGACCACCTGCATGGATCTGTGACTTCACGACATAGACCGGCCCCGCCAGCCCTTTGGCGACGCTCACCGCTTCTTCCGGCGAAAAGGCAACGTCACCTTCCCCTGTCGGCACATCGAACTGACGAAGTACGGCTTTGGCCTGATATTCGTGGATATTCATGAACGTCGCCTCATAGAGTCACGTGAGCCAATGGCTCTTTAGCACCCTGGTATTTTGTATACCAGAGCTCATTTGCTACTGTCCGAGCGTCGGAGAAATCTGCTGACAGGCCTCAACAAGGCCTTTCACGCTCTCAACCGAGTTCATGAATGCAGAACGTTCGCGCATATTCAGATCGATCTCGATCACACGCTCGACACCACCGGCCCCAATCACGACAGGTGCACCGACATAAAGACCTTTGACGCCGAATTCGCCGTTCAGATAGGCCGCGCAGGGAAGAACGCGCTTCTTGTCCTTGAGATAGCTTTCAGCCATCGCGATGCCGGACGAGGCCGGCGCGTAGTAAGCCGACCCGGTTTTCAGCAGACCCACAATCTCGGCGCCACCATCCCGTGTGCGCTGGACAATTTCTTCAAGCCGCGCTTCCGTGATCCAGCCCATCTTGATGAGATCCGGCAGTGGAATGCCAGCAACGGTCGAATAGCGGATCAGCGGCACCATCGTGTCGCCGTGACCTCCAAGAACAAACGCCGTCACGTCTTCAACGGAAACCTGGAATTCCTCAGCGAGGAACGTCCGGAAGCGGCCGGAATCAAGCACACCGGCCATGCCCACAACCATGTGGGTTGGCAGGCCGGACGCCTGTTGCAGTGCCCAAACCATGGCGTCCAGCGGGTTCGTGATGCAGATGACGAACGCGTTTGGAGCATATTTCTTGATGCCTGCACCCACCTGGCTCATCACCTTGAGGTTGATCCCGAGCAGATCATCGCGGCTCATGCCAGGCTTGCGCGGCACACCAGCAGTGACGATAACAACGTCCGCACCTTCGATGTCGGAATAGGCGTTCGTGCCACGCAGTTTACCGTCAAAACCTTCAACCGGGCCGGATTGCGCCAGATCGAGCGACTTGCCCTGAGGCATGTCTTCGGCAATGTCGAACATCATGACATCGCCAAGATCCTTGAGGGCCGCGAGGTGGGCCAATGTTCCGCCGATCATACCGGCGCCGATAAGCGCAATCTTGTTCCGCGCCATGTGACGAGTCTCCCTGGACGTGTGTGATGTCATAAGTGCTGGTTTGGTCGCGAACGACCAGAGGTATTCCGCAACGAGGTAGCCCGATTGATATTGCAGTGCAAGGTCAGCCCCGGCAGGCTGCACCAAAGTTGAATGCGCGCGATCGTCCGCAATCGGCCATATCTTACACTAGTATTCGATACCAGCCTGCGCCTTGATCCCGGCTTTGAAAGGATGCTTGAGCAAGGTCATCTCGGTTGCCAGGTCCGCAATCTCGATCAGTTCTGGCTTCGCGTTCCGCCCTGTGATGCAGACATGGCAGTGGTCCGGACGGGCCTGCACAACCTCCAGAACATCCTCAAGCGGTAGATAATCGTAACGCAACGCGATGTTGAGCTCATCCAGAATGACGAGTTGAATGTTCGGGTCGGCGATCAGCGTCTTGGAGAGTTCCCACCCCTTACGCGTCATTTCGATGTCCCGCTCACGATCCTGCGTTTCCCACGTGAACCCTTCACCAACCGCATGGATTTGCACCTGCTCGGGATAGGCATTCAGAATGTCACGTTCGCCGGAATACCAGGGGCCCTTCACGAACTGTACGATTGCGACATTGTTCCCGTGCGCAATCGAGCGCATCGCCATGCCAAAGGCCGCCGTGGATTTCCCCTTGCCCGTGCCAGTGTGAACAATCAACAGGCCCTTGCCCGTCGTCTTGTCAGAGAGTTTTTTGTCATGCAGCTCCTTGCGCTTGAGCATCTTCTCCTTGTGTCGGGCGTTGATTTCGTCCTCTGTCATATCGCTCTTGGCCATGATGTTTTTCTTCCGTCAGTGAGATGAGATAGGAATACGCGCTGTTGCGGCGTGGTTGCCAGAACCCACGTTCAATCGCATCGAGAAAGCGCGTGGAAAGTTCCGTCAAGGCATCCGGGTTGTTGTCTTCCAGAAATGTACGCGTTTCCGGATCAACCAGATAGGCCTCGAACAGCATTTCAAAATGATGCCCGGCCACAGCCTCGGTGGTCGCTGCAAACCCGAACAGGTTTGTCACGGTCGCCGCAATCTCGGAGGCCCCCTTGTAACCATGCTCACGCACCGACGCGATCCACTTCGGATTTGCAGCACGCCCGCGCACGGTGCGCGCCAACTCATCTTCCAGCGAACGCACAACCGGACGCTCCGGTCGGGAGTGGTCGTTGTGATAGATCGTCGGCATCTCGCCCTTGATGTGCGCCGCCGCAGTCGCTAATCCGCCTTCGAATTGGAAAAAATCCGCTGAATCCAGGATGTCGAACTCTCGTGCATCCTGATTCTGGACCACGGCATCTGTCGCGCCGACCCGGCGGCTGAATTGCGCGTGCTGCGAGACACCCTCCTTGGCAACGCCGTAGGCATACCCGCCCGCATCCAGATACGACACCGCAAGCTCCTGCTTGTCCTGCCACTGCCCGTTCTGGATCAGATCCTTGAGGCCGGCACCATAGGCACCTGGCCGGGATCCGAAGATGCGACTGCTCGAAAGCGTGGCCGCCTGTTCCGCCACCATGCCATCCGCTTCAAGCTCCGCCTGGTCGGCCTTCCAGCGCGCTGCCAACGGATTGGCATCCTCCGGTTCTTCCAGCGCCATCACGGCACGAAATGCGCTATCCAGAAGATCGATCTGCGAAGGAAACGCATCGCGGAAAAAACCAGAAATCCGAAACATCACATCAATGCGTGGGCGCCGCAGTTCGGAGAGGGAAATCATCTCGTAGCCGGTGATCCGGCGAGACGCATTGTCCCACGTCGGTCGCACACCAATGAACGCCAGCGCCTGCGCTATGTCATCACCGCCCGTACGCATGTTCGACGTGCCCCAGGCTGAAATCGACACTTGCTTTGGCCACTCGCCATGGTCCTGACGGTAAGCCGTGACAACCAGCTCCGCCGACGCGGACCCAAGCGTCCAGGCCGCCTCGCTTGGAACAGTACGTCCATCAAGAGAGAAAAAATTCCGCCCCGTCGGCAGGACATCAAGACGTCCCCGCGTCGGCGCGCCGGACGGCCCCGGCGGCACGAAGCGCCCATCGAGCGCGGCGAGAGTTGCAGAAATTTCTTGTGGCCCGCATGCCTCGACGCGCGGCCGAACGACTTCTTCAATCTCGTCCATGACCTCCGCCGTGGACGTCCACGCCGCATCGGTCGTGACCTCGCCAGCAACGAGCGCCTTGGCCAGCAACTCGAGCCGCTCCACCGTATCGCCTGCAGTGCGCCACGTCTCCGTTGAGAGCGCAGCCAGTGCATCAGGACGCACCTCATCCCACGTCTCAGCCATTTCGCAATTCAGTGGATCGAAGCTCTCCAGCCCAAGGTCATGCGCCATCGCACGGATCAACGAAGCCTGACGCCCCTTGCCTGCCTCGCGCGGCAGGCGCACCAGCGCGACAATCAGATCCGTCAGTCGATCACCAGATGGCGACTCACCGAATACATGCAACCCATTGCGGATTTGCAACTCTTTCAGATCGCAGAGGAAATTGTCGAGCTTGGTGAGCGCTTCGGTTTCACAATCCTCCCGCTCGATCCCGCAATCCTTGTCGAGTCCCGTCGAAGATGCCAGATCCAGTATCCGATCACCGAGCAGCTTGATCCGTCGTGGATCCACGCCCGCCGCTTCGTAATATTCATCCACCAGCGCTTCGAGATCACGCAGCGGACCATAACTCTCGGCGCGCGTGAGTGGCGGCGTCATGTGGTCGATGATCACCGCCGATGTGCGCCGCTTCGCCTGCGTACCTTCGCCCGGATCGTTCACGATAAACGGATAGATATGCGGCAACGGCCCAAACAGCGCTTCCGGATAGCACGACGACGAAAGCGCCATGGCCTTGCCCGGCAACCACTCCAGATTGCCATGCTTGCCCATGTGAATGACGGCATGCGCCCCGTACTGCTGACGCATCCACGCATAAAAGGCGACATAGCCGTGCGGCGGCACAATCGTCTGGTCGTGGTGCGCCTCCTTGGCGTCGAGGCCTTGCCCACGCCCGGGCTGAACCCCGACGACAATCTCGCCAAACCGCATCGCTGGGATGGCAAAGGCATCCCGCCCGACATCAAAGAACGGATCATCTTCTGCAGGACCCCAGCGCGCTGCAATCTCGGACTGCAACATCTTGGGCAAGGCATCAAACGCCGCCACATATGAGTCACGTGATAATGTCTCCCGAACAACCCGCCCCGCGCAGCCAGCGTTCGTCGGTCCTGCCTGCAACGCGGCGATCAACGCATTGCCATCATCTGGCAAACCGTCAACGACATACCCGGCGCCCTGCATCGCTTTGAGAAGCACCAGAGTTCCCGCAGGCGTATCGAGCCCGACACCGTTCGCAATCTGCCCATCGGTCGACGGATAATTCGAGAGGACGACCGCAACCCGACGATCCCCCACCTTGGCGCGGCGCAATCGCACCCAGTTGCTGACAAGGCGTGCGACAAACCCAATGCGATCCGCATGCGGCGCGTGACGCACAAGACTTGTCTGCGTTTCATCGTCGTACACCCGCTCTGCCTTGAAAGAGATCGGTCGCGAGAGAATGCGTCCGTCAATTTCCGGCAAGGCAACGTTCATCGCAATGTCGCGTGCCGTTAAACCGCGTGGGTTCTCATCCCATCCGCTTTCTGTCGTACCCGCAAGAATGGCCTGGAAGACAGGCGCCCCTACGCTGTCCAGCGGTGTGCCACCCCATACATCAGCAGGTTTCGATATCGAGAATGCCGTGAGATTGATGACGGCATCAACGCTGAGTTCTGCAAACAGATCGGCAACCTGCGTTGCAACAACAGGATCCTTGAGACTTGAGGCATAGACCGGAAGCGGGTTGATTCCTTCCGCAACCAGAGCCTCTGCCAGCGCCTGGATCGGCGCGGTGTCACCACCTTGCAGAAGTGCGCGATAAAACGTGATGGCAACAACAGGCGCGTCCGCAACCCAGGTGGTGCAAAGGTCATCCAGCGAGACTGCCGCCCCACCATGCATCGCTCCCATTTTCGGCAATGGGGCAGGAGGCGGTGGAACATCGCTGACATCCCCGATGACGTGCGCGCCATAGCGGAGGAAATTTTCAAAATTCTCTGCGCCACCTTCAACCAGATACGTCCAGAACCGGTCGCAAACCTCCGGTGGTAACGTCGCATAGCCCTGTAACGTGTCGTCCGGGTATCCTGCACCTGAAACAACCGCCAGCTTGATGCCGTGCCCACGCGCAAGACGGCTGAGTTCATCAAGGCCATACTGCCAGTATCCCGGCCCGCCGAGCACACGCACGACAATCAGCTTCGCCTTGGCCAGCGTCTGTTCAATATAGAGGTCGACAGAGAAATTATTGGTGAGTTGCAGCAGATTTGCGAGCCGCAATGTTGGGGCCGTATTGCCCAAGCGTGCGCAGGCAGCAGACAGACCTGCGATTTCTGTGTCTGCCGACGTGAGCACAACAATGTCGCCTGGCGACTGTTGCAGATCGACGGGCTGCGAACCATCTTCAATGCCACCGGCTTGTGCCGTCAGGAGATGCATTCCGCCCCCCCATCGACAACATCACGATCACGCATCGTCGCCACCTTGATCGCCCTGCACGAGACACTCAAACGGAAACGTGGATCGAATCTCGCCAAGCTGTTGCACAAGCGGGTCATCCGGTTGCGCGCCGTCCCACTGCTCGAACATCACGACATCACTTGCCGGAAGTCGCTTCTCCCAACCGGCTCGCTGCAATTCAGGCTCACACAGAAATTCACTGACATAACCAACGCAAAGATACGCGATGGGGCTCACATGTTGCGGCAAACCAAGTGCCTGAGACAGCTTGTCCTGATCAAGAATACTCACCCAACCGACACCAAGACCTTCGGCACGCGCCGCCAACCATAAATTCTGAACGGCACATACCGTGCTATAAACATCCGTTTCCAGAATATGGGATCGCCCGAGCACATGCGCCCCGGTCCGTTGATGATCACAAGTCACACAGATGTTCAACGGGCTCTCGAGAATACCTTCGAGTTTGAGCGAACGATAGGTTTTCTGACGCTCCCCTTCATGCAGCTCCGCCGCTTCCGCGTTTGCCGCCTCGAACAGAACTTGCACACGTCCACGCGTTTCTTGCTCACGAAGGAGAATAAAATTCCATGGCTGCATGAGACCAACCGAAGGCGCATGGTGCGCCGCCGTCAGAACGCGTGCCAGAACGTCATCCGGAATGGCCATATCGACAAACTGGCTGCGAACGTCGCGGCGCGAAAAAACCGTTCGATAAAGCCCACACCGGTCCGCATCTGCCATGCGGTTCAAGGTAGCATCCATCGTCATGGAGATCTTTTGCGGTTGCGACACGATCGTGGGCCTCTGCAATCAGGCCGTCAAAGCTGCTGTAATACCAGCCTGATCCAGACCAGCCTCACCGATCACAACGAGTCGAGACGCGCGATCCTCATTCGCAGCCCACTCCCGGTCGAAGTAGGTATCCACACGCGGCCCAACCGCCTGCACAACCAACCGCATCGGCTTGTCCTTGATCGACACGAACCCTTTCAGACGCAGAATGTCGTGTGCCGTCATCGTATCCGTGATGCGCTTCGCAAAAGCGCCGGCGTCAGCCACATCCCCAAGCGTCAGTGCGAAACTTTCGAAGTCGTCATGATCGTGTTCATGTTCAACAAGGCCTTCTCCCGCATCGAAATGGTGTTGCTCATGATGCGACATACGGTTGTCATCTTCCGCAGCCGCAGACAGGCCAAGAATGATTTCACTCGGCAACCCGTTTTGCTGCGAACGCACAATCTTGGTGGCAGGTCGCGTATCTTCCCGCACCGTCGCTTCGACCCGTTCCAGAGCAGCGTCGTCCAGCAGATCCGACTTGCTGACCACAATGAGGTCGGCACAGGCAATCTGGTCTTCGAACAATTCCGCAAGCGGTGTTTCGTGATCCATTGCATCATCCGCCGCACGTTGTGCTTCAAGCGCAACCTCATCCACTGCGAAACGACCGTCCGCCACGGCAGCCGCATCGACCAGCGTCACCACGCCATCCACAGTCACTTGCGTCTTGATTTCCGGCCAGTTGAACGCGCGCACCAGCGGTTGCGGTAACGCCAGCCCTGATGTTTCGATCACGATGCAGTCAGGTTTCTCGGGGCGCGCCAGAATCTTCTCCATTGTCGGAATAAAATCCTCAGCTACCGTGCAGCAAATGCAACCATTTGCCAGCTCAACGATATCATCCTCCGTACATGCATCGTTGCCACACGCCTTGAGCACATCGCCATCCACGCCAATGTCACCAAACTCGTTGACGATCAGCGCGATGCGACGCCCGTTCGCATTGGTGATCAGATTCCGGATCAGCGTGGTTTTACCGGCGCCGAGAAAACCGGTGATCACAGTTGCAGGAATTTTTTCCATGGGTCAGCTGTCCTGTCTCGATTGGCGCATCACGTGTGCGCGGAAGGCTTGAGTGTCAAAGGCA
>CALHAX010000073.1 GCA_937931785.1 uncultured Hyphomicrobiaceae bacterium
GTCTGTCTTGAGAAGAATAATGACACCGACCATCACATTGGAATGTGATGTACGTCACACAAATATCGTTTCCGATATCTATTTGCAGCACGCTCCAAATGTTCGTGCACCGTTGATAACGGCACGTGAATTTTCCGCATTATTCCCAGGTCTATAAAATGTGGAAACGAATTTCCTACAATCAGCTCAACCTGTTCGGTTGGTCGTGAAGGTGCAAAACCCAGACAAGTCGCTTGAGCATTCCGGTTGACCACGGAAACACCGTCAGCTGCATCACGCGATCACAGCAATCGAGAGCATGCACAATCCGAAGTAGACGTTGAGATAGACCTGAATTAGGTTCTCGTTCTCAACCAGCATTCAATGTAAAGCATCCAATGACAACTGACTTTGCCACTGAAAAGTCGCGTGCCTCCAACTGGTTCCGCGACCTTCGCGGTCAAATTGTTGCGGCCTTCGAGAATCTTGAAGCGACACAGGTCGAGGGGCCCACTGCGAGCAAACCCGTTGGCTGCTTCGAGGTGACAGAGACGACACGCAACGCCGACGACGGATCAGACGCAGGCGGCGGGTTGATGTCCGTCATGCGCGGCGGTCGCGTGTTCGAAAAAGTAGGTGTAAATATTTCGACCGTCTTTGGAACACTTGGAGAGCGCGCACAAGCTGCAATGGCTGCCCGGAAGGGTATTCCCGGCATGAAGGACGATCCACGGTTCTGGGCCTCAGGCATCAGTCTTGTGGCACACATGCAAAACCCGCATGCGCCGGCTGTCCATATGAACACCCGTATGTTCTGGACTCCACACGCCTGGTGGTTTGGTGGTGGCTCAGACCTCAATCCATGCATCGAATACGAAGAAGATACCGCGCACTTCCACGCGCAGCAAAAAGCACATCTTGATCTGCACGATGTGACACACTACCCGCGACTCAAGAAATGGGCAGATGAGTATTTTTACATCCCTCACCGCAACCGCGCCCGTGGTGTCGGCGGTATTTTCATGGATGACCACTGTACGGATGATTGGGATGCCGACTTCGCTTTGACCCAGGACATTGGCCGTGCATTTTTGCCCGCATATGTTCCATTGGTCGAGAAACGACGCAACATTCCATGGTCCGATGCCGATAAAGAGGCTCAACTCGTTCACCGCGGGCTCTACGCCGAATACAACCTCGTGTACGACCGTGGTACAAAGTTCGGTCTGGAAACAGGCCATGACGCAGATGCTGTTCTCATGAGCCTTCCGCCTTTGGCCAAATGGGTTTAACGCAAACGACTTGGGTTTGAGCCATGATCAAGGGGGATCACGTCTCTTGTCAAAAACAAACTTTCATCACGCACTGACTACACGTGCGCGCCTTCGCGAACGGTATCGACCATCAATTTTACATTTTCAGGATCAGCATTGGGCGTAATCCCGTGTCCGAGGTTGAAGATGTGCGGCCCCTTCGAGAACGCCTTCACAATCCTCTGGGTCTCGCTCACCAGATCTTGACCGCCAGTGACCATGTGCGTTGGCGCAAGGTTGCCTTGCACGCACCCATCCGGTTGCACGTTCTTGGCGGCCCAGTCCGCCTGAACCGAATTATCAATTGCAACGCAATCAGCGCCTGTCGCCTTTGCAAATCCAATGTAGCCATCTCCGGCCTCGCGTGGGAAAGCGATTACGGGTGTCTCAGGATGACGGGATTTCAATTCTGTTATGATTTTTCTTGCCGGAGTGAGCGCGTACCGGACAAAGTCATCCCCCTTCAGAGAACCAGCCCAGCTATCAAACAGTTTGACAACCTCTGCACCGGACTGGATTTGCATCGACAAATACTCAATCGTTGCCTCGGTGATCCGATCCATCAGTGCTTCAAAGAGCTGCTTGTTTTCGGCTTTCAGGGCATGAGCGGGTCCTTGGTCGGGGGTTCCTCGCCCAGCAATCATGTACGTAGCTACCGTCCAGGGAGCCCCCGCAAATCCAATCAGTGTCGTCTCGGAAGGCAGATCACGGGACAGGATCCTGATCGTTTCATAGATGGGCGCAAGGTGATCGTGCACGTCAGTGCCCGGCTTCAGTGCTGCGAAATCAGACGCCTGCGTGATCGTTGACAATCTCGGCCCCTCGCCAGTGACGAACCAGAGATCGGCACCGAGCGCGTCCGGGATAAGCAGGATGTCAGCAAACAGGATCGCCGCATCGAAACCAAACCGCCGGATTGGTTGTAGCGTCACTTCAGCCGCCAGATCGGGGGTATAACACAGCGAAAGGAAGTCGCCCGCCTGCGCACGTGTTGCCATGTACTCCGGTAAATAGCGCCCTGCCTGCCGCATCATCCAGATGGGTGGCGTTGCAAGTGTTTCGCCCGCCAAGGCGCGCATTATCTTTTTAGTGGTCACCATTGATCCTTGCGTGTTCCATCGCTTGTTTTGCGCCAAGCTATAGGAGCAATTCGAATTGTCACTTGAAATTAATGCATCAGAAAATCGCGGTTGCGATCAACCTCCTCTTTTCAACCGAAACGTTCTGGAGACGGCCACATCTGACGCAAGAAGCGGTGAGCGCATGACCAAATCAGCCAATCTGTCCAGAGCGTCATCCTGGCATTGCCCAGGCTCGTATTTTCCATGCGCAACGGATTACGTATTGCTGCACATAGTGGGCGATCAACGGTGCAATGCGACCTGCGCCAACACATTGATCTGAGGTTTGGCGCGCAGGGCTATCGTGCTATTGCTCGCGCCTGACATCTTTGTGACCACAAGCAAGGGGCTTGGGCGAACTCATTTGCTGACAGGCAACCTGGTCCACTGAACAATCTGTACAAATCGTTGAGGTGCGGGATTTTTTTGTGTTTGATACGTCCTAGAGTGCTGAGAACGATTAGAAGACGGCAATGTGTGTGCGACCAACCGCGACTTTGCTGCACGTCTCGTTCGCGTTGTCTCGACGTTTGTTTTGAAGAGGATGGAATACTGTGAAAATTGGAACGCCGAAGGAGCTTCTTGCTGATGAGGCGCGTGTCGCCATGACGCCGGCGTCGGCACTACAGATCCAGAAGCTTGGTCACACATGCCTGATCGAGAGTGGAGCCGGAACAGCTGCTGGATTTTCTGACGCGGCTTACGCAGATGCGGGTGTAACGGTGGTTTCATCCGCTAAAGATCTTTGGAACGCGAGCAACATTGTTACGAAGGTTCGGCCACCATCGTCGGATGAAACGGCGCAGCTGCGGGATGGCCAAACTCTCATTTCACTTTTCTTTCCATCCGAAAACGAAGACCTTCTCAAAGTCGCCTCGAACAACGGCGCTACGGTTATGGCCATGGACGCGGTGCCGCGCATTTCCCGCGCCCAGAAAATGGATGTTCTGTCGTCCATGGCAAACATTGCCGGCTACCGCGCAACGATTGAGGCCGCGAACAATTTCGGACGATTTTTCACAGGGCAAATCACCGCCGCAGGTAAAGTGCCGCCAGCAAAGGTTCTGGTTATCGGCGCCGGAGTTGCAGGCCTTGCCGCAATCGGAACGGCGCAATCACTTGGCGCTATCGTTTACGCATTCGATGTACGCCCCGAGGTGGCAGAACAGATTGAGTCGATGGGGGCAACGTTCTTGTTCCTCGAGTTCGAGGAAGATGGTGGTGGCGAAGGGGGATATGCAGCTCCATCCAGCCCCGAGTTTCGCGAAAAGCAACTGGCTTGTTTCAGAGAACAGGCACCCGAGGTCGATATCGTCATCACGACAGCGCTGATACCGGGACGCCCGGCGCCGAAACTGTGGCTGGAAGATATGGTTGCCGCCATGAAACCCGGGTCCGTCATCGTCGACCTGGCAGCAGAGCGCGGTGGAAATTGCGATCTCACCGTGATGGACAAGAAGATCGTTTCTGAAAATGGTGTCACGATTGTCGGTTACACCGACTTTCCCAGTCGAATGGCGGCCCAATCCTCAGAACTTTTCGCGACGAATATCCGCCATCTGGTGTCAGATCTCACACCGGAAAAAGACGGCGTCATTGCACACAACATGGACGATGATGTCATCCGCAGTGCAACTGTGACTCACAACGGGGCCGTGACATACCCACCGCCACCACTCAAAACCCCTGCCATTGCTCCACCGAAACCGAAACCTCCGGAAAAAACCGCAGAGGAAATACGGGCCGAAGAAGTCGAGGCAGCACGCAAGGCCGGGATGTTCCAGACAGGGTTACTGGTTGCGGGAGGGCTTTTAATGGGCCTCATTGGCCTTTATGCGCCAGCCAACTTCATGCAGCATTTCATTGTCTTCGCGTTGTCGGTTTTTGTCGGGTTCCAGGTGATCTGGAATGTATCTCATGCGCTTCACACACCGCTCATGGCCGTGACAAACGCCATTTCAGGCATCATCGTTCTCGGCGCTTTGCTTCAGATCGGCTCGTCGAGCACAGTCGTCGTCGTTCTGGCTGCAATCTCCGTTCTGATTGCCACGATCAACGTTGTGGGTGGGTTTATGGTGACCCGTCGCATGTTGCAAATGTTCCAACGCTCTTGATCGCGGACAGGAAATACAAATGTTAACTCAAGAACTTCAGACCGCTGCATACATCGCATCAGCTGTTCTCTTTATTCTCTCCCTCGGCGGATTATCTGATCAGGAAAGCGCCAAACGCGCCGTCTGGTATGGAATCGTTGGCATGGGCATTGCCATCAGTGCAACGATTCTGGGGCCACAAGTCCAGATCAGTGCACTGCTGCTCTTGATGCTTATTGTTGGCGCAGGGGTTGGTATCTTTGTTGCGCAACGGGTCGAGATGACAGGGATGCCGGAACTGGTTGCAGCCCTGCATTCATTTGTTGGTCTTGCCGCAGTTTTCATCGGCATCAACTCCGACCTCAATCCACCAACGGGCCTTCAAGGTGCCGAACTGGTCATCCACGAAGTTGAAATCTTCATTGGTGTCTTCATCGGTGCAATCACCTTTACCGGTTCCATTATTGCTTTCGGCAAATTGTCGGGGCGCATCGGCGGTGCAGCGCTCATCTTGCCTGCGCGACACATGTGGAACGTCGCCATGCTTGCCGCCTGCTTTATTCTCTTGTTTTTGTACATGAATCATGCGGGCAGCTGGACGCTTTATCTCATGACTTTCATTGCGTTCGCCATCGGTGCGCATCTTGTCCTGGCGATCGGCGGGGCAGACATGCCTGTGGTTGTCTCTATGCTCAACTCATACTCCGGCTGGGCCGCGGCAGCGACAGGCTTTCTGCTCGGCAATGACCTTCTGATTGTAACGGGTGCGCTCGTTGGATCGTCCGGTGCCATTCTGTCCTACATCATGTGCAAAGCCATGAATCGGCAGTTCTTGTCGGTCATCCTTGGCGGATTTGGAAATGTGGAGCAGAGTGCACAGGATATTGAAGGAGAACAGATCGCGATCGATGCTGATGGCGTCGCGAGTGCACTGAACGATGCTGACAGCATTATTATTGTTCCTGGATACGGCATGGCAGTCGCGCAGGCTCAGCAATCCGTTTCTGAACTGACCCGGCGACTACGAGCAAAGGGAAAATCAGTACGGTTTGGTATTCATCCCGTTGCGGGTCGTCTGCCAGGGCATATGAACGTGCTGCTCGCGGAGGCCAAAGTGCCTTACGATATCGTGCTCGAGATGGACGAGATCAACGACGATTTCCCCGAAACGGATGTGGTGATCGTCATCGGGTCCAATGACATTGTCAATCCAGCCGCACAAGATGATCCAGGATCACCAATTGCCGGCATGCCGGTTCTTGAAGTCTGGAAATCCAAGCAGGTGTTTGTTTCCAAGCGAGGTCAGGGAACTGGCTACTCAGGGATCGAAAATCCACTCTTCTTCAAGGAAAACACGCGGATGTTTTATGGCGATGCCAAGGCTTCAATCGATCAACTCTTACCCCAGTTGGATTGATCGACTTTCTTCGCCCCGCACCGCTCCGCCCACCTTGCAGGCAACGGAGTCTTGGCAGTCGGGATCATCATGGCACTCGTGAGACGTTGTGTTGGGACTTGGAGACACTGCGATGTCATTGAAGCGATCTGGATCGTCGCGTCATGATTTCATTTAAATCAGACGCGCTGTAAGAATTCTTGAAGCATTGTCAGATCGATCTCTATGCGTGGCTTGGCGCAACACGTAGCACACGTGCGTCAAGGAAAACTGCGCTGTGACACGCTGTAAAACACGCTTGATCAGTAAGGCCAAATCGGGACGATATTGGCATATCCCCAAAATTGGACTCATCACGGCAACGCTGTGCGCTTGTGCGATAAAGTGATTATCGCGCATAGATAAAATGCAATCAGAGCGAGAATTGAAAATTCTACCTGTCAAGCCTCGGATATCCACATTATTTTGTTTTTTCCTTTATATGGTGGGATTTTTTCCAAACATGACAATTGCATTTGTGATTTTTTACACTATAAACGGGTTAATGTTTTTTTAATATTCAACCAATAGTGGTTCTTTGGGTGTTGGTGAGTTGGGCTGCTGGAGCGTCTTTTCAGTCTTGGCCACGTACTCGCTGCAGTTCGTCGATGTGTTCCTGCTTGAACGGGTATCAGGCTTCATGACGGCCCACAGTAATCGAGTTTCCCTCGTTGCGTTCTGCTTTCAAAGATTAACCTCCCAGTAGCAACTGGCTGACGCCCCTTGCGCTCGATGTGTCATCGGACCGTAATTCTTGTCGTCAATTGGCTGATGGTGCGACTTGGTAGCGGATCTCCAAGAGGCATTCGGGGCTAAATTTGAGTTCGTAAAATCAGCAGTACATTTGCGTGTTCCAGACGGATGGCGTTTGCGGAAATTTCTATTTCCTCTCAAGTGCCGACGACGGGAAACAGAAGCCATGAAGCACTGATTAGGTTTGGGTTCCGCTTCGAGAGGAGGCGGATCTTGAGGCCCAGTCATTGACTTGTTGTTCATATGTTGCGCGTGCCGGACCGGTTTTCCGGGAGGTGAGAGGGGGTGTTTATTGCAGGTCGCGCTCCTCGATTTTTAGAAATGACTTCGCGGGAGGTGATCGTGTCGCTAAGAAAATTTGCAAGATGTATTGCTGGGTTGAGTTTTCGTCTTTGGTTAGGGGTAGGGGCGTCCCTGACAATGGCGGGTGGGGCAAATGCGACCATCACCTTTGGTGCCGGCGCAACCTCTGCGCTTCCGGCATTCACATGTACTGCAAATTTTTACGAAGTGATCAGCGGGCAGCTTTCTGTTCTCGACCTGACGACGGGGATATATAATCCAATTGGGGACTTGCATCCGGCCTACAATGGAACCGGATACAATGTGAATGACAATTATATATACGGTTTCGGCCAGGAAGGTTCGATCGATGGCCATCTCATCCGGGTTGGCAGCAATGGTGATATTGAATCCCTTGGAGATGTCGGCATCCGTGCAGCACGCGGCACTCTAGATAGTAATAACCGCCTTTTCCACAAGAACAACGGTGCGGGAACCACCCTCAATTTCATTGATGTTACGACCCAGGTTACGGGGACACAGACCTTTATCCCCGAGGCTGGTAGTGGACCTTTCCCCTCTATTCTGGATTTGGCGTACGTAGAAAAAGGCGGTGAAGAGTTTGTTGTCGGAGCAAGGGATGCAACGCTGGTCATCTACAACCTTACGACGAGCACGTCGCGCACAGTTACCGTTCCAGGGCTTCCGAGTGGAAGCTACGGCGCGGCATGGGGTGCGAGTAATGGAAGTGTATTTTTCAGTAATAATAATTCCGGAACGAATTACGAAATTTTGAACATCGACGGGACTCCGTCCATTGGCGCATCAATTGCCGCAGCGGTGTCCAGCCAGCACGACGGAATGGCATGCGCAGCAGCGCCACCGCCATTCAGCTCTGGCCCGATTCTGACCATCGAGAAAGTTGCGTCTCAAGACACAAATGTGCCGGTGGGTTCAACTGTACGATACACGTATACGGTCACCAACACCGGAGGCGGTGCCTTTACTGACGTTACAGTGTCGGATTCGCATGGCGGTGCTGGTGCGCTAGGTACGGTTAGTCTGGTTTCGTTTACGAACACCAACGGTTCAACGGACGCTGGTGGTGATCATGATGTTGATGTTCTTGAACCCGGAGATGCCGCCACGTTTCAGGCGGACTATATCGTCCATCCTGGAGATTCAGGGAGTACGGTTTCAAACACGGCGACTGCCAACGGTATGCCGTCCTCAGGTTCATTCACGCCTCCCACATCGATGATTTCCATCACTGTTGGTGGTCCCGCCACACCTTCAATCGAGTTGGTGAAATCCGTCTCCAGTGTCGCAGACACAAGTGGTAATGGTACCTTCGGAGATGCCGGCGATACGGTGAATTATGCGTTCACGGTTGCAAATACGGGCAATACGGCCCTTGCAGGTGTCAGCGTCAGCGATGCAGGTTTGTCAGCACTGACTGGTGTGGCAACGTTTACGCCTGATGCTGGTTTTGACGGCACTTTGGCCGTGGGCGAGGGGCCTGTAACTGCAGCCACGGCGACGTACATTCTGGCCGGGGATGATCTTTCAGCGGGCAATGTCACCAACACTGCGTCGTCAACTTCCACCGCAGTTGCGACAGACATTTCAGGCGATCCCGATCCTTCCGCACCTATCCCGGGAATTCCAGCTGTAACGGACACATCCGATACCGGCACCGAGGCTGCATTTGACGATTCAACGGGCGCCACAACGACGATCACAAATCCTGGGGCCGAAGATACGGACGGCACACCTGGCAACGATGGCGACGAGCCGACGGTGGTCACGCTGCCGACGCTTACGCCATCGATCGAGTTGATCAAGTCGGTGTCGGGCATTGCGGATACGAATGGCAACGGGTTGTTCGGAGATGCGGGCGACACGATGAACTTCACGTTCACGGTTGCGAACACGGGCACGACGGCGCTGGCCGGTGTGAGCGTCAGTGATACGGGGCTCACGGCCCTGTCGGGCGCTGCGACGCTGACGGCGGATGCGGGCTTTGATGGAACGCTTGCGATTGGCGAAGGTCCGGTGACGGCTGCGGCTGCGACGTATGTTCTGACGCCGACGGATGTTGCGGCGGGCAGTGTGTCGAACACGGCAACCAGCACGGCGACGGCGGTTGCCACGACGGCATCGGGCGATCCCGATCCGTCATCCCCTCTGGTGGATGGTTCCGGTGCGAACCTGCCGCCGGTCACGGATATGTCGGACACGGGAACGGAGCCGGGCCTCGACAGCACGACCGGGACGACGACACCGGTTGTCGATCCGTCTGCGACAGACACGGATGGTACGCCGGGCAACGATGGCGATGAGCCGACGGTGGTCACGCTGCCGACGGCAAACCCGGCCCTCGACATTGAGAAGAGCCTGCTCTCGACAACGCAGCAATTCCCGTTGATTTATGAATTCATCTATCAGATTGATGTTCGTAATACAGGTAATGTTGCGCACTTCAATGTCCAGGTTCAGGACGATCTTGCTGCTGCGCTTGTACCTGGCGTTATTCGAGGTACACCAACCGTCACGCTTGCATCTTTTGCTGGTGCCGGTGGCGCAAATGCTGGCTTCAATGGTTCGACAGACACGAATATCCTGGAACCGGGCGTCATTCTGCCACTCGGGAGCGTGGGGCGCATCACGCTGACGGTTACGGTGGATTTCACCAATGGCTTTCCATCCCAGGGAAATACGGCACTCGCGTTTTCTGATAGTGTTCCGACACCAGTGGCCTCTGATGCGCCAAACGTTACGCCCGGAGATCCGACAGATACGAATCCAACGCCGCAACCATTGAACGATGCAGAAGGCGATGGATCTCCGGATGTGAATGAGTCCTCTTCATCTGATCGGGATGGTGACGGTATTTCCGATGCGGACGATTTCGATCCGACAGGATATTTTTATTGTCAGGAAGACGGTCGCATCCTAGCTGGTGGGTTTATAACTGTCACTGGACCGGTGGGCTCCCAGTCAGGCGTTGGTACCAGCAACAACATCATCATCGACCGGGACGGCTCGACTGGGTTCTATCAGTTCCGGGTCACAGCTCCGGGACGCTACGGCCTCACATACACGCTACCGACAACTGGCGTTGCGAGTACGAACCGTTTACCAGGCGCACCGCTCGATCTGACCACGCTTCTTCCGGCCAACCCGGCAGTGCTTGGCGGAACAGAAGTGGGAGCGACTGGAGTGCTCTCAGACTTTTCGGCCGTTGGTAATCCGTTTCATGTCGAGTTTGATATCGAAGCCGGCGATCCCAATGTGTTCGCCAATAACATCCCGTTGATGAACTGTTCAACGCCGGAAATTTCCGCGACCAAGACTGTTGTCGGGATACCGTTGCTGCAGGGGGACGGTTCCTATTTGGTGACCTATGATGTGGCCGCCCAGAATATTGGCCTGATCGATATTCAGAACATAAGCCTCGCAGATGATCTGAACACAGCATTTGGTGGTGCTGTGTTCGATGTAACATCGATCAGCATGATATCGGCGCCGGTGGGTTTTCTGGCCAACGCCAACGGCGGCTTTAATGGTGCCGGAGATCAAAACGTCCTGCTTGCCGGTGGCGATTTGCAACCGGGACAAACGGTGACAGTTCGGTACACGGTTCAGGTTCGTCCAACCAGCACTGCAACTTACGTGAACACCGTCATGGCTGGTGGACAATCGCCTTTGGATGGGAGTGCTATTTCCGAAGATAATGCGACAGCATCTGTCGCCCTGGAAGTTCCTGAATCCCTTGTGGTGTCAAAGACGGCTTCGACGCCGGTTGTGAGAATTGGTGATGTTCTTTCGTATACCATCACAATCACCAACACCAACAATACGGATCGTACCAACGTCAACATCGTAGACTTTGTTCCTGCTGGCTTCACTTATCGTCCGGGAACAGCGCGGATGAACGGTGTGGCGATCGAACCATCACAAAGTACGCGACGACTGGTCTGGGCCGGGCAGACAATACCTGGAAATGGATCCGTTACGTTGACACTGAGCCTTGGTGTCGGTGCTGGAGCAAGTGGTGCTGAGTTTACAAACCAGGCTTGGGTAGAGGATCCCGGAACAGGTGCGCGTGTCTCCACCATTGGTCGAGCAACAGTTCGCCGCGAGATCGAACATGTGTTCGATTGCGGGGAAATTATTGGTCGTGTTTTCGACGACAAGAACCGCAACGGTTATCCCAACAAAGGTGAGCCTGGTCTTGCAGGCGTGCGTGTTGCGACGGTTCGCGGTGAGCTGATTACGACAGATAAGCACGGTCGATTCCATGTGCCGTGTGCGGAGGCACCAGATGCACGGATCGGTTCGAACTTCATCATGAAGCTCGACACGCGGACCCTGCCAACGGGGTATCGGGTCACTTCTGAAAACCCTCGGGTTGTGCGTCTTACACGCGGCAAGATCACGAAGTTGAACTTCGGGGCCTCCATCCACCGTGTTGTTCGCATTGATCTGAGTGACAAGGCGTTTGCACGAGGTGAAGCGGCACCGGGACGACGTCTCGTGCGTGGTGTCGAAACGCTGGTGGAGCGAATGGCCGCGCAGGAAGCATCCGTGATCCGAATTTCCTTCCATGCACGTGGAGGTGCCGAGTTAACCCGCAAGCGAATTCAGGAGGTGAAGCAACTTATTGAAACCGAGTGGTCAGCTCATGGAGGTGGTTATCGCCTCGAAATTGAAACTCGAACCATAACCAAGCGATGAGGGAGCGGAAGATGAGCACGATTAACCTCAACCAAAACCGTTCTTTCAGGAGAAACAAAGCCATGCCTTCAGTCGTCAGATATGCAGTGAAACGACGACTGGTTACGGTGAACCTCGGGCGCATGCTTTTGGCTTCTTCCATGTTGGTGCTTGCTGATCTTACATTGGCATTGGCTGAAAACCGCAATGTGGGTGAGACCAGTCTTCTGACGATTGGCGAGAATACAGAACAGGGCACATATAAAGACGCGCCTGGAGAATATGGCTTCTCGATCAGTGTTGATGGAGAACATGTTTCCGGAGCGCACAAATCTGTTGATCATCAACGACAAACCGATGTGGCGCTGGAGGATGTCGATGTTCAGGTAAAATTTGACGGTCTCGAAGTGAAACCGGTCTTGAATATCGCAACGGAAGATTTGCGGCACGGCTATGAAGGCGGCGAAGACGTTACCTTTGTGGCGTCGAGCAATTATCCATCCTGGATTTCGCATGGTGAAGTTCGCATTTTTGAAGAAGCACAGCGAACAAGTGGGCGGTCACGCGCGACGGTTCCGCTCGATAGAGGTGGGGTGGCGAGCTGGACGATGCCTTCGGATGGCACTGGACGGTATGTTTATGTTCTTCGTGTTTATGATCAACAGGGTCGTTTCGATGAAACGAAACCGCTTGAGATTGTCCGCACATCGCGAGAGTCACGTTCTGAAAAACGGCATGCAACTGCGCCGGGTGTTGGCGAGGATCGTACTGCACTTCGAAACATCCCTGTTTACGGGGGCGCTGTTACTGTTCACGGCAAGAATGTTCCGAGCACTCTGACGGTACATGCGTTCGGTGAACGGATTCCAGTGGATGACAATGGAGCATTTGTCACGCAACGTATTCTGCCGCCGGGTGATCACTCGGTTGATGTGAGGCTGGAAGGTCGCAGGAAGAGTGATCTGAACTTCAGTCGCGACATTCATATTCCCAGCAATGAATGGTTCTATGTGGGACTGGCTGACCTGACGGTCGGGCACCGCTTTGAAGGCCGGGACATAATCGAAACGTCTCCGGGAGAATACGACCGGACGTATACGAAGGGGCGTCTTGCTTTCTACCTGAAAGGCAAGATTCAAGGGAAATATATCCTGACTGCGGCAGCGGATACACGCGAAGATGATCTGGACAACATTTTTCGCAACCTGGACAAGAAGGATCCGCGCCAGCTCTTGCGGCGAGTTGATCCAGACAAATACTACCCTGTTTATGGTGATGACTCGACCTTGAAGGAAGACGCGCCGACCAAGGGAAAATTTTACGTTCGTCTGGAACGGGGGGATAGTCATGTCTTGTGGGGGAGCTACAAGACATCAATTACCGGAACCGAATTCGGACGTGTCGAACGTGGGCTCTATGGAGCGCATGGACGTTATCGTTCTGAGCAGGTGACGAAATTCGGACGACGGCGTGTGGAAGCGGAAGCCTATGCGTCTCAACCCGGAACGCTTGCTCAACGTGATACGTTACGTGGAACTGGGGGCTCTGCCTACTTCCTGGCGCGTCAGGATATTACACGCGGCTCCGAACGTGTGACGATTGAAGTGCGCGATCCTGTGACAGGAATCGTGCGCTCGCGTCGCGAATTGCGTTATAGCGAAGACTATACGATCAATTACTATCAGGGTGTGATCGTCCTCAGCCAGCCGCTTGCTTCAACGGTTCGAAGCACGACGATCGTCCAGAATAATCCACTTGGTGATGATACCCAGAATCTGATTGTCCAATATGAATACACGCCAGCGCTTGGGGATGTTAAGGGGTATTCCCACGGCGGACGCGCCCATCTTTGGGTAAGCGATCATGTTCGGGTCGGTGGCACGGCGATCAAGGAAGAATCTGGTCCTGCTGATCAGCGTCTGATTGAAGCAGATGTGCGGATTCAAATTGCTGAAAAATCCCATATTCAGGCTGAAGTGGCGGAAAGTCGCGGCCCAGGTTTCAATCGTGGGACCTCGATAAACGGTGGTTTGACAATTGGTACGGTTCCATCCGCCGGAGGAACCGACAGCCGATCCAGGGCTTACCGTGTCGAGGGGCGCCTCGATCTTTCAGATTTTGATTCCGAACGCCGTGGTTATGTTGGTGCATACTACGATAGACGTGAAGCCGGATTTACCTCTCTCGATTACAATACAGCGGTTACCCAGGATAGCTTTGGCGCCTATGCGAACATTAGTCAGAACGCGTATCTGCGTTATCTGTTCGACTATGAAGACTTTAAAGATGATAATGGTAACACGCGACGCGAAGCCAATGCGGAAATTGAATACGAGTTCGCAACAGGCTGGACACTGGGGCTCGGTGGTAAACATACGGATGTTCACGGCGTCAGAACTGTCGGCACTGACAGGAATAATGGGTCGCATACCGATCTAGGTGCGCGACTGACCCATGACGTTGACGAAGACCTCAAGGTTTATGCCTTTGGGCATGCTACGGTGCAGCGTTCTGGCAATGTGGAACGCAATGACCGCGCTGGTGTCGGGGTTAAATCCCAATTGACGGATAGTGTTGGTGTCGAAGGCGAAGTGTCGTGGGGGAATCGTGGTTGGGGCGCCCTTGCAGGGATAAACTATGCACCCACTGCAGATGACAAATACTATCTTGCCTATCGTCTGGACCCCAGTCGCACACCAACAACCGGTCAAACACGACACGGTACAGATATGGGAAATATCGTTCTTGGCGCTCAAACCCGGTATTCACAGTATTTCTCAAGCTACGGTGAGAACAGCTATGATGTATTTGGAGAACGTCAGTCCATAGCCTCTACGTATGGCGTGACATATACGCCGTCGAAGCTTTGGACGTTGGGGGGAGGCATTGAGCATGGCCGTATTCTCGGAACGCTTGCAGAGGATCTCGAACGTACAGCGCTGTCTGCAACTGTCGGATACAAAGCTGATGACCTTCTCGATTGGCGGCTCAAAGGTGAGGTCCGTTTCGAAGACTCTCATCAACAGGGTCTTGATCGGGAATCATATCTGATTACCGCTGGTTTGAAGTACAAGGTTGATCCGAATTGGCGGTTCCTCACCAACATTGACGTTGTGATATCTGATTCCAACCAGGCGGCGGTTCTGGACGGAGATTATATTGAGGGAAGCATCGGTTACGCTTACCGTCCAATAGATAATGACAAGCTGAATGCCTTGTTCAAATACACGTACCTTCGCGATTTGCCCGGAATTGATCAGGTTACCGTTGCTGGAACCACGAATGGGCCGGCGCAACGTAGTCATATTCTTTCCGTAGATGTATCGCGCGAATTCAGTGAATATCTGACCATCGGTGGCAAGTACGGTTTCCGGATTGGTGAGGTTGCTTCCAATCGCACAGACGAAGACTTTACGCGTTCCTCTGCACATTTGGGTGTTCTGCGCCTTGATATGCATGTGATCAATGACTGGGATGTGTTTCTGGAGGGGCGCGTTCTTCACACGCCTGAGATTGATACAACGCAATATGGTGTGGTTGCCGGTGTTTACCGACATGTCGGAGACAATCTCAAAATTGGCGTGGGCTACAATTTTGGTCGCTTTTCTGACGATGTGTCGGATCTTACCCTCGATGATAGCGGTGTATTCCTCAATGTTGTCGGTAAGTTCTAGGGGTGTCTGACCTGTCCGGCGTCAGTATCAATGTGACAGATTGGAAGCTTCGCAAACCGGCGTGTTCCAGGATCGTCGTCGCCATGACGCAGTGCGTGACGGGACCAGAAAATGAACGGTATCAGGAAGGCGCAGATCACACGATCAAGGGATACGACGGAGGGTGCGCAAGACATATTCATCTGAAGAGAACATGCGAATCGTGTGGGCCGGGCGGGCCAACGCCGTAAAAATCTGCGAAAAGTGCCGTTTCGCCGTGGCAAAATCAAACCCGACAACACAATATCAAACAGTCGGGCTTCAGAAATTAATGTTCCGTATCGATCATACTTTGGCGGTCATATTCAAGATGTGCCAAAGCGAAAATGCCAGCGTAGCATTTGTGGAAATCCATTGGTAACAGATCCGAGCCAGCATTTGGGTTCTTTGAAAATTTTTTATGCTTTTAAATCAGTGACTTGCCTGGATTTTAAGCGCGCTGGCAGCCTCATCACCTGTGGACCGCCGAACCGTTTCATCCCGACGGGGGCAACAGACCTGACTGACAATCGCAGCGATTTGGTTCTGCCAATCATACACAATGGCTATCGAATATTGAGGTACTAATACAGCAATGGCAGATTGGTTCGACATGTCTGCACCGGGAATCATACTAAATCAGAAGCAAGCTTTGTCACATGGACGTACTCGAAAAAGTATACAGTGCATTCTGCGCTGCCAGTACTCGGGAGGGGTCTCTCAAGACACGGCTTGCCTCGTTTCACTCGGAATTGATCGAAATCGTACCGCCGATCAATGATGCCTACGCTGCGTTGGTGGAACGTTTTCAAGTCAGCTTCGCTGAGAAAAACATCCCCACCGTTGGTGATGAGATGCCAGGTTTTATGCTCCCAAACGACCAGAGAGGTTTAACCACCCTGCAAGACCTTCTTGAGCACGGACCATGTATCATAAGCTTCAATCGTGGAAACTGGTGCTTTCATTGTATGCTCGAATTGCACGCGTTGGCCGCAATTGCGAAAGAAGCTAACGATCTTGGTGCCCGTCTTGTATCGATTGTTCCAGAGCGACAGCCATTCACCCGAAAAATCAAGTTGATTGGCAATCTGCCTTTTCCGGTATTATCTGACATTGACAATGGCGTTGCTGCTTCCATGGATCTGCTTGTGTCAGCACGGCATGACTTAAGAGAATTGTTCCTGGCCGCTGGATTGGATCTTGCAACCTATCAGGGGAATGACGGCTGGTTTCTCCCAATTCCGGCAACTTTCATCGTAGATCAAGACGGTATCATACGATCAAAATTCATTGACCCGGATTTCCGAACACGGGCAGAGCCAGACGACGTCGTTGCCGCTCTACGCTCTATTGCATCGCCTCCGAGCTGATCTTCGACGAATGAGATAGATGGCCCCCCCGGGATGACTCAGGCCATTCTGCACTCCGAAGAAAGTTTATCAACGTGGTCGCCGCCGACGAACGTTTCCGTCCCGCCACCGTTACGACACTGATACACCGCGACACACCGACTTTGTGCATGGGTACCCAACAAACACTATCAGGAAGACGTGTGCTCGCAGGGACAATTGCCAAACCAAGACCCGCCTCGACGAGAGCGACAATGTCTCGATCCGACGGCACATCGTGCGTGGTACTTTCCTTCACATCAGCTTCCCGCATCAATTTCGACAAAGCGTCCCGACACTCGCAATAGGGTCGTGCCAGGATTGTGCAACCAGACAAAGACTCGATATCAACGCATCGAGACATCGTCAGTTTATGGCCATGCGGAACAACAACACCAAACTCCTCTGTGAATAACGGCCACATATCAAAGCGATCCCAATCATCATTCAACGGGCCTGACAGGGCGACTTCAACAGTGCCAGATTTCATGTCCTCTGCGATCTTGAGGGCATCACCGCGATGCAGTTTCACATCCAGGCCTGGTAATACGCGCGTAAGTTCCGCGAGAAATGGCGAGATCAGGGACATATCGACAGTTTGGCTCACAGCAAGTGCGAGCGTCGAACGCATTTCATGCTTGTAGGACAGTGCAAGCTTGCGCGCTGTTTCGGCACTTTCGTACGTTTGTCTCAAGGCGGGTAACATTGCCTGACCAAATTCCGTGAGATGGGATCGAGAACGTTCCCGCCGGAACAAGTCCTGCCCAAATTCTTCCTCAAGTTTTTTGATCGCTCGGGTGAGCGATGGTTGAGCCACATTGCATGTCTCTGCAGCACGCGTGAAATTCAGCGTTTCGGATAATGCCAGGAAATAGCGAATTTGATGCATTTCCATGACTTAATTATTCATCCTCAACATTCAATGGACTTGAATACGTCCAAGCTGGTTGGCTTGCCGCGCTTCAGTTAGCTAAGTAGCATCGTATCAACACATCACGATAAAAATTCTTCCGGGTGCTGTTCACGTTGTCTCGATCTCACGTCATCGGTTGCTATCGCGCCTTACAATCCTGTGAAATATTTCAACACATTGTTTTTATTGAGTTTTTTGGTGCTGTAATTCACTATCTTGTAAATTTTTTTATAAAAAAATCGAAGAGGTTTGCAATACGCTGCGGCTATTGAAACCCCAGCCGACAGATATTTCACACCGGTAAATTAGCTCCCTACGATCAGCGTCATGGATCACCGGCGCAGGGCTGAAACGTTTTGACACTAACTCCCGTGTCTCAGCCTCCCCCGCTCCCGGTCTGATCTGAACGCCTATTCAATGTTCAACAGGAGCAAACTATATGTCTCGATTTTACCGAGGTTCTCGTAACACCACCATTCGCGATGGTGACGACACTGCGCGAACCAGTTCATTTGACGGTCAACGTTTCGACGTCGCCCGCAACGCCACAACCACAGTTGATGGCAACCCCGTTCTGACCGTTCGTGAACAGGATTCACGCGTGCGATTTGAAAACGACGGCACAGTGAACTCTGTCAACGCCGATGCAGCCCTTCTCATCAACGGTGATCAGGCACGCATCCTCAATGACCGCGTTGGCCGTATCGATGCCGACGATACCGGCATCGAAATTTCAAGTAGCGCCCAATATGCTTCAATCCAAAACCGCGGAGTCATTGAAGGCGACGTCAACGGCGTCAACTTTGCAAACGGTGGGGAGTCCTCCGGCACCCTGGTAAACACCGGAACGATTTCTAGTGACAGTCGCGCGGTGAATATTGGCGGCGATGGTGTCTCCGTGCAAAACTTTGGCGACATTGTCGGCACCGGTGATCAGCGCAATGGCACAATCTATTCCGACGCAACTGCTGACAACTTCTCAATTCTCAACGCGCGTCGTGGTGATATCGATGCTGGTGAAGGCAATCAAGGCGCAGGCATCGCATTGCAGACGGGTTCGTTTGACGGCGATGTTGTAACCGCAAGCGTCGTCAACCGTGGCGATATCGACGGGCGTGGTCAAGGTGCCGCTGACACTGGCCTGGCTGGTGACGGTATCCGTGTCTTCTCAGGTGCTCCGGGTAGTGACGTAACGTTCCGTGGTGATATCACCAACAGTGGTAACATCGCGTCGGAAAGCCTTCAGGGGCCAACAGCCGGCGTACGTGTCGCAAACGGTGTCAATTTCGAAGGTACGATCACGAACACGCGTTCGGGTGATATCGAAGGAGCCAACAACGGTCTCTACTTCGGTACCGGTGATCACGATGCAACGGTGAATAACTTCGGAAGCATCAGTTCCGGTAGCCGGGCTGTGAACATCGATGGCAACGGTGTCGAGCTCAACAACTTCGGTCGTATTGAAGGAACAGGTGATCAGCGCAACGGTACTGTTTATGCCGATTCAACAGCGGATGATTATAGCATCAACAATGGCCGTGGCGGTCGTATCGATGCTGGACGTGGTAACGATGGGTCCGGTGTTTCTCTCCAAACTGGAGACGTTGATGGCGATACAGTAACGGCATCGGTCACAAACGCGGGCCTGATCCGTGGACGTGGTGATGCAGTGGAAGGTAATGGCGTCGGTGACGGCGTGCGTGTCTTCAGTGACCAGGAAGATGTGACCTTCAGTGGTAACATCGTCAACGAACGGTCCGGCCGGATCGAAGCAGCCCGAGGCAACGATGCCGCTGTTGGCGTGAGTATCGAAGATGGTGCGACCCTGGATGGCAAGATCGTCAACCGCGGCGTCATCAGTGCAAGCGAAACAGCTATCGATGCAACGGAAGCCGGTGGACGCGTCGCTGTCGAGAATACCGGTCGTATCAACGGCGACGTGAATTTGTCCGCTGGTGACGATGTATTCTCTGGTGAGCGCGGGCGCGTGAATGGAACCATCGACGGTGGCGCTGGTAACGATGTCATCGCAAGTGGTTTTGGGAACAATACGCTCGTCGGTGGTCTTGGCAATGATACCCTTAACGGCGGTCGTGGCTATGATACGGCTGACTTCAGCGATCTGGACGTACGTGTCTTTGTGGACCGTGCTGCAGGTACTGCGACACGGGAAACGGGTTTCAATGTCTCCGTTGAAAATGCGGCCGTAGACAATCCGGGTCAGTTTGGCTCCGCGATTGCGAACGGTGAAGGCTTCGTCTACGAGGCTCTTCAGGGCAACCTGTACTTCAACATCCACACAGCTGATTTCCCTGCTGGGGAAATTCGGGGACAATTGGCACTTGTTGAAGGTTCTGATGTCACGGACAGCTACGGCATCCGTACGTTCCAGTTGGCTGGTGATCTGGATGCCAGCCAGGAGCCTGGACCAACATCTGACTCTGAAGCTACTGGTCAGGCCAGCGTTTCGGTGAGAATTGATGGACACGGCGTTAGCTACTCGAGTGAACTCTCGGTGGTTGGCATCGAAGAGGCCGATCTGATCACGCCCATCCCAGGCGTTGTCAGTGCAATCCACCTGCACAATGCTCCGGAAGGCCAGAATGGCCCTGTCGTCCAGGACATACTCGTGGATGCTGGTGCTACGTTGGCTACGACTGAACAGGTCGACGCTGGTGCGGCTGCCGGAACGGTAGGCGCAGACGTGATCGACAATATCGTCGAGACGGACAAGCTCGTCAGCATCGAGAACATCACCGGATCCGATGACGGCGTCATCTACGTCGATGGTAACGCTGACCAGCTTCTCAACGAAGTGCCTGTTGCCGGCATTGAAGCTCAATCGGATGCTGGAAACTTTGCTGTGTCACAGTTCGGCACGTTCGAGCAAGCACCAGAAGTTGAGCAGTCCATTCCGGATGCAGCGGTCATCGCTCAAACGTCGACACCAACCGACGTGGTAGAACAGGTGGACGACCTGGCCTAGGCACCACGTCATATACTGAAACAGGATTGGGCGACGTCTTGTCGCCCAATCCACCAGGTTTCCCCTCAAAAAATATTCTCCATTTCGCCAGGAACATGACGAAATGGCATCCGCAATTAACAGAGGTTCCTCGATATGAGCATCACAGCAGTTAATCCCTTGAAACATGCCATACGTGAGGCACGCAGGAGTATGATTGCTGTTGTGGTTTTCAGTTGCTTCATCAATATCATGATGCTGGCTGGCCCCGTCTACATGCTTCAAGTCTATGACCGGGTTCTTACAAGCAACAGCATAGAAACCCTGATCGCACTCAGTGTCATGCTGCTGATTCTGTTCGTTGCCATAGGTCTTCTCGAATTCACAAGAAGCCGGATCCTCGCCCGTGTGGGGTCACAACTCGAAGCGCGTGTCGGCAACTCGGTATTTGATGCCGATGTCCGTAAACGTGTTGCGGCATCCAGCGATGATGGCAGCGAGCCTTTGTCCGATCTGTCCAGTGTGCGAGATTTTCTCTCCAGCAATGCGCTCCCCTCTTTTTTCGATTTGCCATGGGTTCCCATATATCTTCTCATTCTGGCTATCCTCCATCCAGCGATGGGATTGCTCGGACTCTGCGGAGCCTTGTTTCTTGGCGGTGTCGCCTGGACGAATAATCGATCAACGCACACACCTCTTGCGCAAGCTGCCAACCTGAGTGCGGTAGCTCGTGTCACAGCTATGACAGGCACGCGAAACTCCGCTGCGGTAAAGGCCATGGGTATGCTCGGGGACTTGCGCGCACATTGGATGCAACAAATGCAGGTCGCCAATGATCAAAAGAAAATTGGAACTGACCGCGCATCAACGTTTGCGATCTTGTCGAAAACCACACGCCTCTTGTTGCAATCTGCGGCGCTCGGCCTGGGCGCTGCTCTTGTTATCGCCGGAGATTTTACAGCCGGCGCAATGATCGCGGGCACAATCATTCTTGGGCGTGGTCTTGCGCCAGTCGATCAATCCATCGCGCACTGGCGAAGCTACACGTCTGCCAAGGGGGCTATCGCTCGCCTTAATGCCCTGCTTGACGCCAACCCAGAAGCGCCGCGACAACTTTCCATGGAAGCTCCAAGATCTCGTTTGGATGTGGAACATGTTTTTGCGGGACCACCAGGTGCGCAAAAAGCGACAGTGTCGGATCTTCATTTTTCTCTTGAAGCCGGTACCGCTGTCGCTGTGATCGGACCAAGCGCCTCAGGGAAATCCAGCCTCGCACGTTTGTTAACAGGTGTGTGGCTGCCCCAAGCGGGAAGTGTGCGCCTTGACGGTGTCAGTTTCACCCAATGTAACACTGACGAGATTGGCCAGCACATTGGATACCTGCCGCAAGATATCGAATTGTTCGACGGTACGATCGCGCAGAACATCTCTCGCTTCTGCCATGATGTATCCGATGACGAGATCGTTACTGCTGCCAATGCCGCAGGCGTTCATGAGATGATCCTCAAACTGCCGGACGGATACGCGTCTTTGGTGGGTGAGGGAGGGCGAACCTTGTCCGGCGGTCAACGGCAACGGATCGCTCTTGCACGAGCTCTGTTCCGAGATCCATTCCTCGTCATACTCGACGAGCCCAATGCCAGTCTCGATTCTGACGGCGATGCGGCTCTGGCCGAGGCCATTGGAAAAATACGGGCCCGCGGAGGAATCGCTATCGTGATTTCCCACAGACCTGGAATTATCGCTGCCGTCGATAAACTCCTCATGCTCGATAACGGACGTCAACGCGCGTTCGGTTTTAAAGACGAACTTCTTTCGCCGCGAAATTCGGACGGTGAGAAGAATAACGTCACGCCCCTCGTTAAACGCGCCATATAGGAAGACAAATCATGTCACTCACAACAGTCCTCAATTCCCTTTTGCCTGACAAGACACCCGCCGACATGAGTCAAACCTCAGACACGGACCGTACAGTTCATAATGACCACATGTATCACGATCACGTATTTCCCTACATCATGCTTGGGACAGCTGCGTTGTTGTTGCTCGTGGGTGGGTTCAGTGTATGGGCCGCAACTGCGCAATTGGATGGTGCCGTCATCGCACCAGCAGAATTTACGGTGAAGAGTCGTCGCCAAACAATTCAACATCTTGAAGGTGGTGTGATTGATGAAATTCTCGTTGGTGAGGGCGACAAGGTCAATGCCGGACAGATTCTGCTGAAGTTTGATCGAACTGTAGATCAAGCCAATTTCTCGGTCATCAGCAACGAGTGGCTTCAACTTCAAGCCCAACGCGTACGCCTGCTTGCGGAATTGTCAGACAAGACAGATTTGAACTTTGAGCTGCCAACTGGTGTTCAATTTAGCGGAGATCGCATATCGGCCATTCATAACGGCCAACGAGATCTGTTCAACGCTCGACTGCGTTCACGAAAGAGCGAAGCCGATATTCGCCGCAAACGCGTGGAGAAGTTGACCGAAGAAATTGAAGCAACCAAGAGGCAAAAAGCGTCCAACACGAAACAAGTCAGGATCATTGAGCAAGAGCTCGTGACTTTGCAGTCACTCGTACGTCGGAAATTTGTATCCCGCCGCCGTCTTCTGGTTCAGGAACGCGAAGCCGAGCGTATTCGTGGAACGTCGGAAGCTCTCAATGTCAATATCGTCCGCGCTCGTAACTCAATCGATGAAGTGAAACTGGAGGGGCTTCAGGCGCAACGGCGGTTCAAGGAACAAGTTTCAACGGAGCTTCAATCAATAGAACCGAGAATCTCACAACTCTCGGAACAACTCGTGGCGGCACAGCAAAAATTGACCCGCGTTGAAGTTCGCTCCCCTGCGAACGGCTTTGTTGTCGACATGAAAGCGAACACACTCGGCGGCGTCATTCGCCCCGGCGACACCATTCTGGATATTGTTCCTGAAGGCGAACAATTGATACTGGAAGCACGTGTTTCGACTGTTGATATCGACAAAATCAAAACCGGTTTTTCAGCCCGTATTCAACTTGCTGCTTTTGATCAAGCCGTCACTCCTGAAGCGCAGGGGCGGGTGCTTTCGCTTTCCGCCGATCGTCTCAAAGACGACAGGACTGGCGAGAGTTACTATCTTGCACGGCTCATCATGGACAAAAAACAACCAAAGCAGTTGGCAGATCTGACCTTCGTTCCGGGCATGCCAGCAACAGTGTTCATCCAGACTGGAAGTCGCACGCCGTTCAATTATCTACTCAAGCCCATCACTGATCGTCTGGGGCGCGTGTTCGTGGATGGATAGGTCTTTCCACGTCATCGCATGAGCATTGCTCACAACGGTTCACATCTGTGTGAGCAATGCAAGAAATCTGCGGCTTCGTGTGTTGTTCGATCGGACTGTTGCTTTGTCGTGCACCTCGTTCAAAAGTTGCACCCGATGGAATTCCGGTCGACACCCCGTAGTGTCGACCGGAGATACGGCCCATCGGGCCACCGGTTCAGCTCGGTGGTGACAAAGGCCGTATCCCAAGGAAAAAGCATAAATGTTGTTTGTCTCAATTGGAAGAATCGAGATGCATCACGAGCGTTGCCAAATGACAACAGGGTCAGAAGCTTCGTGTCGCTGGCAAGAATGTGAGTGGTATCGCCTTTGGTGTTTAGCCTAATAGTGAACGTGAGGTGGGACTCAGTAGGCTGAAATTCTGTTTCTCTCCACTCAACAATCGGCTGGTACAATTGTTGAGCGCTCTAAAACACAAACACTATAATCTCCTACCATGTACGGGCGTGGCGGGTCTTGAGATCAGGAATGGAAACGCGCTCATGACACGTAATATTACTCTCTCTTCACTTGCTATGGGGGCGGCACTGTTGCTGATGCCCGGCACCATGGCATCGGCATATGCAGATGATGGCGAGAGCTTTCGCCCACCTTCCAGCTGGTACGCCTCGGTTTTCGGGGGTGGAAATTTTGTTACCAGCGAACCGAGCTTCTCAAACGGCATTACGCAGGTTGATGTAGATTACGATAGCGGTTTTGTCGTCGGTGGTGCAATTGGCTATCGCTGGGTCGGTGCCCTTGGTTCGGGATTGACGCCACGGACGGAAGTCGAATTCAGCTATCAAGAGAACGACGTGAGCAGCATTAATTTCTCCGGCAATGGTCCAGGCCAGGAAGTTGTAAACGGCGGCAGTGACACGACAGCCTTCAATGTTCTCTTCAATCTCTATTTCGACGTTGATAATGCTCTTGGAGATGGAATCACACCATACTTTGGCGGTGGTATAGGCTTTAGTGTTGTCGATCACAGCATCTTCTACAATGCGCCAAATCTGAATTTCGATGATCAGGAAACAGATTTTCGTTGGCACGTGACGGCTGGCCTGAGTGTAGCTGTGTCTGATAATGTCTCGCTGTTTGGAGACATTGGCTATCATCAGATTGTAGATACCGGGAGTTTGCGTAGAATTGGTGCGGCTCCTGTTGGCGGCGGCGCAGGCCCGGGCGGCGGCATCTTCGAGGATGATATCGGATCGGTGCTTATTAAAGTCGGGGCGCGTGTCGGCTTCTAGAGTCTGTCCGACTTATACGGAGGCGCCGGGATATCGGCGTCTCCACTCAAATTTTGGCGGGGCCACCAGTTCAGACATAACGCCTCACGAGTACCCTGATGATCCCGGCGCGTCTGATTCAAATGGAATGATGACACGACGCTCCAGGTAACTCCACTGGTATGCCGGTGTCTTCGTTTAAGTTGGATACACCCTGAGGATGCACCAGTTTGCTCCCATCAGAGCCCTTGTGTACTTGCCACCTACGCATCGACCAGATCTCCGCGCGCCTACCACGCAAAAGTGCACCGCGCTCTTCCAGATAAACCGGGACATCAAGGACACCTGCGAGATCCCATCTTACACTTTGCCACGATGCGGCGCTTGTTCAGGATTCCCTTGGGGGCGGCACACCAAAAAAAATAGCGATCTTCTGCAAAAGCAGAAATACCATCTTAGCCAGCTACAACGGAATCCGTTGGTTTGGGGAAATACAATCCTGCGGCAGATATAATATTTTCAAGTTCTTTGAATCTGAGTGGCTTTGGCAGGACTCCCATAAAGTTCAAATTGTATGACGTCGCCAATGCTTCAACGGCCGCAACGGTCGGGGTCAACGCGGAGCTGACAACGAGCAATGGTGTCTGGCAGCTTGAGTCTTTCATGTAGCGGAAGAGGGGGGCACCATCCGACTGTGGCATCAACAGATCGCTTATGATCAGATCAAAGTCAGACTGCTCGTTCAGGAACACTATTGCTTCAGCGTCATTGCCAGCCTGATAAAGATCTGCAACGCCGTTTTTCTTCAATAACGCCTTGATCAACTCCTGAAAGATCGGATCATCATCGACAGTCAGAACTCTGCATACTGGGGCAGGCATTGAACATTCCTTGCACCTGTCGGTTGACGTACCCGGGGCTGACTGTTGTGCAACCGCAACCCCGACGTCATCAGTGTCAGTGATCGATTGATATTACATGATCGAGAAACCGTTTCCCGCATAATAGCTTGGTAAGTGGGTCGTGTGTCAGATTTTGGCTCAGTTCACCAATCCAACATGATTCCCGCGGTTCACGATCCCGTCGGGGACCGGGATATCGGTATCACCGTAGTTGGCATTGAGCACAAGGTGAGGCCCATCGAACAGCTTTATTTTTCTTGCAATGATGACCGTGTAAGCCGACATGTCGGCGACAACAGCAGTGCCATCAATCACAAGATCGCTCTTGGGAAGATAAATCGTTCCCAACAAGGTCCGTGCGTTGTTGCTGGTGATTTTGTGGTCGACAGTTGGCCTTCTTGATCGGCTTTCAAAGAAGAGAATTCCAGCCATTTCACCATGTTCCGGCGCTGTCAAATCGATTGTTGTGCCTTTCGTGAAGTTGAAGCTGGCCATGGCGCCAGTGAGAAAAAAGCCAACATTCGTGCCATCAACTCGTGCACTGCCCGTGACCTTCAGCGGACCATCCTTGATGACATAGACACCAGGCTTGAAGCGTACAAAGCTACTGCCCGAGATTGTGAGGCCACCGCAGTAGGTGCCGGGGCTCAATGACCGCCTTTCGTTCTCCAACACGAGGTCTTGCTTGTCTTCGTCACACGTCGAAGACACGCGTGGCTCCGGCCGAACGGCAAGTGGATCATCGGTCAAAGGGCAATCGGTTACGGGGCGCGGTTCGAAACTGCTGTCAGACCCCTGATAGCCACCGGACGAACAGGTGAGGTTGGCAGAGAGCCGTGAGCTGTTTTTTGCATGAATGCCGCTCGATGCACTGGAGTTGGAAAAGACTGCGCAGTCTGCCGCTGTCATCCGGGCGCGAGATTGCAGGACCACTGTTCCTGGCGCACTTTGATCAAGACCAAGTGCACAAATTTTTGTCGTACCAAGGACGCGGGCAGTCGCCTGTGCATTCAGGCGTTTGAGATTCTGATAAATTATGGATTGGAAGTAGGTGGTTGTTGGCTGACTCAACTTGACAGTAACACTCATTTGCTGCGTGTCGACGGATGTGGCCACCTTGATGGGTACATCTTTTCTATCGCTGCGCCCCGCGGCGGCGACATGGTTTTTGACGATGGCAAGAAGTGCCACCGTATCCACATTTGCGATCGTCATTTCCCGTGCCGCAGCCAGTGAGGCGGCATCTGCCACCGCCTGAAGCCGTGTGGCCTGCCTGTGCATGGCAGCATAGTCGATGACAGCGCCGCCAAAGGCGACAAGCAATGGCAGCATGAAAGCTGTCAGAACGGCAATGTTTCCGCTCTGATCAGCCCGTAGCCGCCAAATGCAATCGTGACGGGACTGGCACGCTCGAACCAACGAAGCGAATGGACTGACAATGGAAAGCATTTTGAGCATGTGACATCGCGGGAGAACAGGTTTAACTCCGATGAGTACATACCATCCATATGAAATACATGTTTGTCATTTGTGTAAAAATTTAACGACTTGCGATTGTTTTGAACGCTAGGCGGCGCACTCGGTTTCACTGAAAGTGGCTGCCAAAGCATTCCCAAGCAAGTTGAAGTCGACGGGTTTGTGAAGCGTCGCTATCAAATTGAGCGAAAATGCTGACGCAAGTTTGCGTGCTGCTTCAACGAGGTGATCTCCAGCGCTGCTGATAATGATCAAAGGAGACGGGCAGTCGATCTTTTCCAGATACGAGATGGTCTCAATTCCATCCTTGCCAGGCATGTTGATGTCGCAAACAATGAGCCCGAACCTTCGACCAGGCTCCTTGAGCAGGTCGACTGCTTCATTTCCATCCGTAGCTGTAAATACCTGATTGGCACCATTTGCGAGCACGTACGCGCGCACGACCTCCTGCAAGATCGGGTCGTCGTCGATGATCAGAACGTTACCAATATTACGTTGACTGCTCATGATATAAGGTCTTTGCGGTTTGACCGTTTCGCGCCACATTCACTACGGGCTTGGCACACGCGCCGAACTGATCGTTGCAGCAAATGCCGAATAAAGTCCTAAGTGCGGACGATGCCTTTAATAACTCTTGCTGAGCCAGCAGCCCACCGTACACCAAGGCTATTTAAGATCTGTTGTAAAGAGTGATTAAAACTTTAACCGTCGGGTCATATCGACCACTCAAAGCGATGTTTACTACTTGGTGTCACACTGCGCCTGTTCAGCTCCAGACGACCAGCCCGAGTCCGCGCGACAATGCACGTTTCACCAAAGAAAACTCTTCGAAACAAACTGGTCGGCATGTTTGCCGTCACAGTGTTTGGTGCCGTGGCAATTGCGACAGTGTTTTCCATATGGCGCGATGCAAACAATTATTCGCGCAGCATGTTTGTTGAAATGGAGGGAATTGGCGCGGCGTTTGCCGCCAGTGCTTCATCAAGCGTGAAAAAGGGAGATCGTCCAGGCGTTCTGCAAACACTGCGTGGTATGGGGCGAATTCCAGGCATAAGCCTGATCCGCGTCAAGTCTTCCGATGACAGTATGCTGGCGGAACTTGGATTTGCAGTCGTTATCGAACGGCGTTTTAACGCTGCCCCGGATCTGAAGACCGCAGAACCGCTTGCGTTGCTCTGGAGCGATTTTGCACGTGTCTCCGTACCGATTGTTGACGCGGGGCGGACGGTCGGGACGCTTGTCATGATCTCCGATACCAAACGCCTTCACGCGCAGGTGCGAGCCAACCTCGTCACAATTGTCATTACTGGATTGATTGCGTTGGCGGCGGGACTCCTGGTCGGGGTACTTATTCAACGCTCGGTGACGCGTCCCATTTCGCAGTTGACCCAGCTCGCATCGAATGTGCGCGAGACACAGGATTTCTCAAGTCGACTGGATCTACAGACCAATGACGAAACAGGACTGCTTGTCGACGCATTCAATGACATGCTTGCGCACATCGAGAACCGAGATCAGAAGATCTCCCGTCACCTGGAGCACCTTGAGGATACTGTTGAGCAGAGAACGTCGGAGTTGGTTATCGCCCGCGATCAGGCAGAGGCAGCGAACCTGGCAAAGTCCGAGTTTCTGGCAACAATGAGCCATGAAATTCGCACTCCCATGAACGGTATGCTGGTCATGGCTGAACTACTGGCTGCGAGCGAACTTTCGGGGCGACATCAGAAACAAGCCAATACGATTATGAAATCAGGCAAGGTTCTTGTCTCGCTCATCAATGACATTCTTGATTTCTCAAAAGTCGAGGCCGGCCAACTTCAACTGGAGTCGGTCAACGTTGATCTCGGAGAACTGGTTGACGATGTGCTCGAACTGTTCTGGGAACGGGCTGCGAGCAGTGGCATCGACCTGGCCGCAACCTTCGCCAATGATGTGCCTGTGGTCATCCTGTCAGATCCAATCCGTCTGACCCAGATCCTGAGCAATCTGGTCAACAACGCGCTCAAGTTCACAACGAATGGTCACGTGGTCATTGCTGTTGAAGTCGCCGAAGCGAGTCGATGCCGGTCCGACGATATTACGCTCAGGTTCTCGGTCATCGATACTGGTATTGGTATCGCTGAAGAGAATCTGTCTTCTATTTTTTCCTCTTTTGCGCAGGCCGATCAGTCTACAACGCGGCAATATGGTGGTACCGGACTGGGATTGACGATCTCCAGAAAACTCACAGAGGCATTCGGTGGAGGGATTTCTGTCAGCAGTACTTTAGGAAAAGGATCGACATTTTCGTTTACCATTCCGACGCAGGAACACGTGCACTTTAATCGTCCGTCCTTTGCTGCCGAAGGCAACGTATCTCGATGCATTGTTTCCGTGAGGGGCGCAGCGACACAGCAAGCTCTTCTGTCGCACATGGGGAATTGCTTCCGAAATGGGCGCGTTGAAATTGTTGCCCCGGAGGCGCTTCACCAGCTCTGCCTGGGACCGGAGACAATGCTTATCAGTGATGCCAATACGATTGAAGACGTGGCAACAGCAATTGTTCCAATCGGATCTCCCGCTCACCCGATTGTAGTTGCTGTGTCCGAAATCGGTGATGCCATAGGTGAAACGCTGATTGAAAACGGAACGGCAAACGGTTTGCTGACGCGTCCTCTCTCAAGAACTCAGCTGTCACGTCTGACAGAACAAGCCTTTCGGACGAACGCATCGCAAGTGCGATTTGAGAGTGTCAAACTCAGTCGGGCCCCAGAATACCCGCAGTTCAATGATGCGCGTATTCTGGTTGCAGATGACAATCCCGTAAACCGCGAGGTCATTCTCGAAGCGTTCAGACGGCTTTCCATCGCCGGTGACACCGTGGCAGATGGTCAGGCTGCCGTTGAGGCGTGTCAGCGCAAGAACTACGATCTCGTGTTCATGGATTGCAGCATGCCGGTCATGGATGGCTTTGAAGCAGCGCGAGAGATTCGGCGTGCCGAAGTCGAAACCGGGGCGACACCACTCCCGATCGTGGCGCTGACAGCCCTGATGGCAGACGGTGCAAAAGACAGTTGGCAGGATGCCGGCATGAACGCAATGTTGGAGAAGCCCTATACGATTGCACAGCTGGCCGCATGTGTGTCCAAATGGGTTGCGCCTCGGGAGCAAGACAATCCTTGCGTCGTTACCGTCGCCTCCCCGGCTCCACCCAACGCGACGTCGCAACCAATGTCAGTTTTGGATCCCGAGGTCATCCAGACGTTGCGCGAATTGCAACAACCCGGCACAGATCTTATACGTCGCGTATCGGAAATTTATACTGAGAAAGCACCGGTCGTATTCGTTGATATAGAAAGTGCTACGGATCGCCGATCGTTTTCTGATATTGCCAATTCGGCCCACGCCTTAAAGTCTCTCAGCGCGAACATCGGTGCGATCCATGTCGCTGCCGCATGTGACCGGCTAGAAGAATACGCGTTAAAGCACGAGGTGAGAGACTATGGCGAACTGCTAATGTCCGTAAAGCAAAGCCTTGATGCTGCGCTACCCGAAATTGCGGTATTGTCGTAATATGTGCACGTTCACCTATCGCCTTTTGAGGCAGCGGCTACTTGTTTGGTTCCGGGAAGTGATGGGTTGGATCCCGGTGCACAATTGTCTCAACTGGCAGAAACGGGAGACTGAAAGGGGGGAGAAACCCCTTCGAGGCAACTGGCTTAAGCAGGAGTGGTTGGCAAGAAATATACGGTGCTATCCTTGTGCGTGTTCTGCCTGAAGCAAAAATCATTTAACGGAGTTTGAACCTATCCTCCGGTTGAAGCGGTTCTTGTGAGTACATTACCTAGGAGAAGGCTCAACGCCGTGACCAGGTTTCAGTCACGGCGTTGATGCAGGTTGGGGAGAGTGTAAACCTGCGTTTAACGCATTGTCGGCGATAAAGCCCCGTTCACTCCCCTAGCCGGACTGGCCAGGATAAGCCTTGCCCCAGCCCCATGCGCCGGAGCCGAAGCCACGGCCAACAACGCGCTCGCGGTAGACATCGGAAACGACATCACCGTCGCCAGCGAGCAGGGCTTTCGTTGCGCACATTTCAGCACACAGCGGCAGCTTGCCCTCGGCAAGGCGGTTACGGCCATACTTCTTGAAT
>CALHAX010000074.1 GCA_937931785.1 uncultured Hyphomicrobiaceae bacterium
TTTTGCAATCCCGCGTATCTCGACGTTTGCGCGCAAACATGGCACGTCGGTCGTCATATCGAAACACTGGACGCGTACCGCGCTTGGGATACTCCTCGTCATGACAAAACAGCATGCGCACAACACCAGTTCGGTGTCGGCCCCTGCCATGGTGATGCTTGCGATCGTGTCCATTCAGGTGGGTGCAGCGCTGGCGATTGACCTGTTCCCGACGCTTGGCGCGATCGGAACGGTGTTCTGGCGTGTTGCGATTTCGGCGCTCCTTCTGCTTGTGCTGATCCGACCGGCCTTCGACCGTGCGGTGTGGGACCATCGCGGCCTGTTGCTGGCGTACGGCGTGGGCCTCGGTGCCATGAACTGGTGTTTTTATGAGGCGATTGCGCGCATTCCGCTCGGGATTGCCGTCACGATCGAGTTCATGGGGCCGCTGACCGTGGGCGTGCTGAGTTCGCGCCGCCCGATCGACCTTGTGTGGCTGGCGGTTGCCCTTGCCGGATTGCTGATGCTGACACCGGATGTTGGCAGCGATCTTGACGGTATCGGTGTGGCTTATGCCGTGGCCGCCGGGATCGGATGGGGCCTGTTCGTAATCCTGAGCAAGCGCGTCAACAAGGTGCTGCCGGGCAGCAGCGGGTTGGTTTTTGGCATGCTGATTTCCAGCGCGATGTTGTTCCCGTTTGCGATCGGACATCTCGCGCCGGTGTTTGTCGACATGCGGTTGCTGGTGAGTGTTGCGGGACTGGCCTTGCTCGCAACGACGATCCCGTTCTATCTGGAGTTCGCCGCACTGAAGCAACTGACCGCGCAGACCTACGGCGTTCTGATTACGATGGAACCTGTTGTGGCGGCGGTTGTCGGTGCGTTGGTGCTGGGGGAGGTGTTGGGCGTTACCGCGATGATTGCGATTGGCTGTGTGACGGTGGCGGCGGTTGGAGCAACGATGACGCGGGAACGGTGAGGGGGTGGTCTGCTGCAGAGTTGAAAGCGAACAAGTCTATGAAGCGATACGATGGGGCGAGCCTGAACCACCGCAGACACTCGCTCAGCAGCGGACATCTTTTTGCCATATCGGTGCGACTGCTCCTCATTGCGATACACCCTCAAATGGAAGAAGTTCAACGGAGTTGAACTGCCCCGCATAAGCATGAATGGCCGGGGTACCGCCGAGGTGCATGAGAAGAACTTTTGCATCCGGAGAGAAACGTTTTTCCTCTGAGAGGTTTAACAAACCTCGAATGGCGCGTCCTTCGTAGACGGGATCAGCGAACGTCCGCACAAATAACATCATTACTCACCCTACCGCATACCACGCGCCGCTGAGTGCCGCGCAGATGGCGAGGGTGGGGAGGATGCCGATTTTGACCCAGAGCAGGGCGACGAACGCCACGATAGAGAGGGTCAGGGCGCGAATGTCCAACGTAGTGAGGTCCGGAATCCAGGCGGTGAGGGGACCGAAATCCGTACGGGTCACTGTGGCGAACAGGACGTGCAGGGCGAACCAGACGGAGAGGTTCAGGATCACACCGACCACGGCAGCGGTGACGCCGGTCAGCGCCGCCTTGAGACGGACATTCTCACCAAGGCGTTCGATGTAGGGCGCGCCAACAAAGATCCACAGGAAGCAGGGCGCGAAGGTCGCCCACAGCGCTACTACGGCACCGGCCAGCGCCATGGGGAACGACACGCCGCTTCCGTCACGGGCTGCTGCGAGTGTGCCGACGAACTCCGTCACGAGGATCAAAGGACCCGGTGTGGTTTCTGCCAACCCGAGGCCGTCCAGCATTTCGCCCGCTGTGAGCCAGCGATAGCCTTCGACAACCTCCTGCGCCATATAGGCGAGCACCGCATAGGCCCCGCCGAACGTCACAATTGCAAGCTTGGAGAAAAAAAATCCAGATTGGGACAGCACGTGATCCGGCCCGAGCGCGAGTGCGAGACCGGCGAGCGGCACCAACCAGATCGCCAACCACAATGCCAGTGTTGTGACGGTTTGTGTGCTGGAGACCGGGATGCTGGATGATGTGGGGGAAGAACGATCTGCCGGTTCAGCGAGGAAAAACCAGCCGATCGCGCCAGCCGTCAAAACAATCAGGGGATACGGAATTGCAAGGAAGAAAATCGCGACGAAGGCCGCCGCTGCAATCACCCAGTGGGCCGAGTGTTTCAGCGCGCGATTGGCGATCTTCAACAACGCCTGCACCACGATGACGAGCACTGCGGCTTTCACGCCCACGAACAAGGCTTCGACAAGTGGCACCTGCCCAAGCACCACGTACATCATGGCGAGTGCGAACACGACGCACGCGCCGGGCAGAAGGAACATCAACCCCGCCGCGAGACCACCGCGCACGCCGTGCATCATCCAACCGGAATATGTCGCGAGTTGCATCGCCTCCGGTCCGGGGAGCAGCATGCAGAAGTTCAGAGCATGGAGAAAACGGTTCTCCGGCAACCATTTCTTCTCATCAACGAGGAGGCGATGCATGAGGGCGATCTGTCCTGCCGGACCGCCGAACGAGAGGAACCCGATCCGTGTCCAGACGCGAAAAGCTTCTGCAAAGGTCGGGATCTGGGTGTTGGACGAACCCGCGACGTCTCTAGCCTGTGCGTCCATTACGCTCCATGCTCCCCGGAAGTGGCCGCCGGCCAGTTGTGCGTTTCATCGGCGGCATGCTTCTGCCACGCATACAGTGCATCGTACAGTGGCATGCCGCGCGCGACAGCGGCATGATCGTCCTCGCCACTCAACGCGGAAATGCCGAGCGAAAGGGCGAGGAGTCCCGGCGTTTCGGGGGCGAGGTCTGGACGGGCCGTGTCGGCCCCACGTACGATGTTCGCGAGGTGCAAGAGCGCCGGGTCGTCGAGCGAAAACCGCTTGATGAGGGTGTCGAAGGTGCAGTGATCTCCCTCGTGCGTGAACGCCACATCCGGCACGTCATAGGCTATGCCGCCGATCTCTTCTGCGACAGGGACGACCTGCTCCGGCTCGACAAAGAAAAACCGGGCCTCCCGGTCTATGAACCGGCGGACCAACCAGGGGCAGGCGATGCGATCGATCTTCGGTCGGACCCGTGTCACCCACGTGCTGGGCATATCTTCATCGCGATGGGGGAGTGCGTCTTTCGTGATCACCAGTCCGCCGGTTTCTTTCCAACCTTCGATGCCGCCCTCAAGAACCCTGGCATTCAAACCACGTGCGCGCAGAGCCGCAGCAGCGCTCTGGCTGACGTTATGGCCGTGAACGCAATGGATAATGACCTCGCACCCGTCCGGAAGCGTGTGTGCCCAGTGCTCGGTTGCACGGTGGTCGCGCCAGCG
>CALHAX010000075.1 GCA_937931785.1 uncultured Hyphomicrobiaceae bacterium
CCAGCGCCTTCCGTCCCATCGGTTGATGCGCCGAGTGCGTTTGCCGGTTCGACATGTGCGAGGTCGGAGCGTTCGAGATACGACACAGCCAGTTCGCGGAAGATGTAGTCGAGGATCGACGTTGCGTTCTTGATCGTCTCGTTGCCCTGGACAATGCCAGCGGGTTCGAAGCGGGTGAACGTGAAGGCGTCGACGTATTCTTCCAGTGGCACGCCGTATTGCAGGCCGAGCGACACGGCGATGGCGAAGTTGTTCATCATTGCGCGGAAGGCAGCGCCCTCCTTGTGCATGTCGATGAAAAGCTCGCCGAGGCGACCATCGTCATATTCACCTGTGCGGAGATAAACCTTGTGTCCACCGACGTTGGCCTTCTGAGTGTAGCCCTTGCGGCGGCCCGGAAGCTTGTCGCGATGCGCCTTTTCCCGCACTCGCTCAACGATCCGCTCGACAATCCGTTCGGCTGCCAGTTCAGTGCGGAGCGCTGCTGGCTTGTCGGCCATCATGTTCTCTGCAATTTCGTCGGCTTCATCCTCATCGTCGGAGAGGTTCTGGGCGTTGAGCGGTTGCGAGAGTTTCGAGCCATCGCGATAGAGTGCGTTGGCTTTCACGCCGAGACGCCATGAAAGCTGGTAGGACTGCTTGCATTCTTCAACCGTTGCCGAATTCGGCATGTTGATGGTTTTTGAAATGGCACCGGAGATAAACGGCTGCGCGGCGGCCATCATGCGGATGTGACTTTCGACCGACAGGTAGCGTTTTCCTGTGCGACCGCACGGGTTGGCGCAATCGAACACGGACAGGTGCTCATCCTTCAGGCCTGGTGCGCCTTCAAGTGTCATGGAACCACAACAGAACTCGTTCGCTTTTTCGAGTTCGGTTTTGGTAAAGCCGAGGTGCGTGAGGAGATCAAAGCCCGGCGCATCCATTGCGGCAGCGTCGATACCGAACGCGGAAACGCAGAACTCTTCACCGAGTGTCCATTTGTTGATCACAAACTTGATGTCGAAAGCCGTTACAAGTGCCTGCTCGATCAGCTCGATTTTTTCATCCGTGAAGCCTTTGGCTTTCAACGTGGCGTGGTTGACGCCGGGGGCATTGGCAAGCGTGCCGCGACCGACGGCGTACTGGATGATGTCTTCGCGTGTGGCCTGATCGTAGCCAAGCTTTTCAAGTGCTTCCGGCACGACCTGGTTGATGATCTTGAAGTATCCGCCACCTGCGAGCTTCTTGAACTTGACCAGTGCAAAATCTGGTTCGATGCCAGTCGTATCGCAATCCATGACAAGACCGATTGTGCCGGTTGGGGCGACAACGGACGACTGCGCATTGCGGTAGCCGTGCGTCTGACCAAGCTCAATGGCGCGGTCCCATGCGCGGCAGGCGGCGGCGATGAGCGCCTGATCCGGACATGCCTTGTGATCCAGTGCAACCGGGTTCGTGTTCAGTTTCTCGTATCCGTCTGCGTGACCGTAGGCGGCACGACGGTGGTTGCGAATGACGCGCAGCATGTCCTGGCTGTTGCTCTCGTAGCCTTCAAAAGCTCCGAGTTCTTTTGCCATTTCGGCAGACGTTGCGTAGGACACGCCGGTCATGACCGCGGAGATGGCACCGCAGAGCGCGCGGCCTTCTTCGCTGTCATAGGAATAGCCGGATGCCATCAGTAGGCCGCCGATGTTGGCAAAGCCGAGACCGAGCGTGCGATAACGGTAGGAACGCTCTGCGATCTGGTGTGATGGGAACTGCGCCATCATGACCGAGATTTCGAGAACAATTGTCCAAAGGCGGACGCCGTGCTCGAATGTTTCCACGTCGAAGGACTTATCCTCCTTGCGGAAGCGCATCAGGTTCAACGAGGCAAGGTTGCAGGCCGTATCATCCAGGAACATATACTCCGAACACGGGTTCGAGGCGTTAATCTGGCCAGACTGCGGACAGGTGTGCCAGTCGTTCACGGTTGTGTGGAACTGGATGCCCGGATCGGCACAGGCCCAGGCGGCATAGCCCACCTTGTCCCAGATTTCCCGGGCACTGACGGTCTTGACGGTCTTGCCGGAGATGCGACCGATGAGATCCCAGTCGGCATCCTTCTCGACGGCTTCGAGGAATTCGTCGGTCACGCGCACCGAGTTGTTCGAGTTCTGACCTGAGACTGTCAGGTAGGCTTCGCTGTCCCAGTCGGTGTCGTAAGTCTTGAACTCGATGTCTTCGTAGCCCTGTTTGGCAAACTGGATCACGCGCTGGATGTAGTTGTCCGGCACGAGCGATTTGCGCGCGGCTTTGATTTCACGCTTGAGTGCGGGATTGCTGGTGGGGTCAAAACACTGATCACCATCAGCCTCGCAATTGACGCAGGCTTTCATGACCGCGGTCAGGCGTTCGGCGCAAATCTTTGATCCGGTGACGAGGGCAGCAACTTTTTGCTCCTCGTTCACTTTCCAGTCAATATAGGCTTCGATGTCGGGATGGTCGATGTCGACGACGACCATCTTGGCTGCGCGGCGTGTTGTGCCACCAGACTTGATTGCGCCTGCTGCGCGATCGCCGATTTTCAGGAAGCTCATCAGGCCGGAGGATTTTCCGCCACCTGAGAGCGGTTCTGTTTCACCGCGCAGGCGGGAGAAGTTGGAACCTGTGCCGGAACCATATTTGAACAGACGAGCTTCACGAACCCACAGGTCCATGATGCCGTTCTCGTTCACCAGATCATCGTCGACCGACTGGATGAAGCAGGCATGGGGTTGCGGGTGCTCGTAAGCAGACGTTGATTTGGTCAGTTTGCCGGTCTGGTAGTCGACGTAGCTGTGGCCCTGACCTGGTCCATCGATGCCATAGGCCCAGTGCAAGCCGGTGTTGAACCACTGCGGGCTGTTGGGCGCGCACATCTGGTTGGCCAGCATGTAGCAATGTTCGTCGTAGAATGCGCGCGCATCGTCCTCGGAGGAGAAGTATCCGCCTTTCCACCCCCAGTACGTCCACGTGCCGGCGAGCCGGTTGAAGACCTGACGGGCATCGCTTTCGGAGGTGTATCGTTCATCTTCCGGCAATTCAGCAAGTGCTGCTTCATCCGGCACACTACGCCAGAGCCATGACGGAACTGTTGGCTCTTCAACCTTCTTCAGGCGCGCGCCGACACCGGCTTTTCGAAAATACTTCTGGGCCAGAATGTCAGCGGCGACCTGCGAATAATGTGCAGGCACGTCAAAATTCTCGAGACGAAAAACTACAGAGCCATCCGGATTGCGGATTTCGCTCGTGGTTGCCCGAAATTCAAGTGAGTCGTATGGAGAGCGCCCCGCGCTGGTGAAAACCCGCTCAATCCGCATATTCTGCCCCTCATTCTTTTTGTCTGCGCGGCCCGGTTTCTGTGCCGGTGCCGTGGCGTCGTGATTGTTGTGTGCCCGTAGCGAACGCCAGAACTGGCTTCGGGCATGAAAGTCCACGCACGTGTTCCCCCATCGCGTGCAGCGAATGCTGCACCCGGCAAATGGCGTGGTTATAAAAACTACTGAAGTTTCGGTTTTCGGAGGCTCGGCAAGACAAGCCTGTCGGCAGGCATCTACACTCGAACGCCTGCGCGCACGCATCCCCCATTTAACGACATCGCTGGCGCGCAACCCCTCACACGCTCGCCAAACTTGATGATGTTCTAGGGCGATTCTCAATCGCCAACAAATTGCAGCATCAACGTATGGGGTGTTGAAACCGCCCCGTCATACCAGATGTTGATTTGTATTGTATGGCATGTGTGAAAGCTGTGGCTAAAGCGGCGGAAATGGGGCGATCGATTACGGTGTGAAAAAAATCTGACTCAATATCTGGAGTATGACAACCAACGCGACACCAGATGTGTGGGTTACAGGCTTTCATTCATGCTGAGTGCTGGACACACAGGCAGGTGCGGTGCGATATGGCGACCAAATGGGAAAAGCTGTGCATCATGGACGTCACGCGTCCCTGCTCAACCTCAAGAGTGCGAAAGAACGATCATGGGTGTGTTCAAAGAAATCTTCGCGTGGTGGACGGGCAACACCATCGGTACACGTGTGTTTACGTGGCGCCACGGTGAGGAGGTTGGAACGGATTCGTTTGGCAACATCTACTATCGCCAGCGTAAGGGAACAGGCCCTCTGGGAGTGCCGCGGCGATGGGTGACGTATGCCGGTGACTCTGATCCGACGACCGTACCACCCGAGTGGCATGGCTGGTTGCATCATACGACCGATATTGCGCCGCCGGACCAGCATTATCAAAAGCACCCATGGGAAGCTGAGCACCGCCCTAATATGACAGGTACGCCGGATGCGTACCGTCCGAAGGGGAGCGCTTTGAATGTCACGTCTCAAGATGCAAGGCCGTCAGACTACACGCCGTGGTCCCCTGGCAAATGATGAATTGTATCTCTGCCGCGTCATCGACACGTTTTTAGAGAAGATGACAGCTCGGGACGCTTGATCCCAATTGGACGTGTTGAGACGTTTTCGTCAAAGTGACATCAATCGAGTCGGTTGGTCTGGTTGACGAAAAATCATTGCAAAGAGAAGTCATGAGCGAACGCACAAACAGATCGTGGTTACAGACCGCAAGATGGACTGCATGGATTGTGCTTGGAGTCGCTGGATTCGGTGTCGCGGTATCATCGCCCTCACATCGGGTTGAGGCCAAACGCCTTGAAAATCCCAAAGCCGTTTTTGCAGCGCTCGACAAGGTAACGGCGCGAATTTCTCGTCTGGAAGTCGGGCTGGATGAAACGTCAAAGTTCGGAGCGCTCAAGATCACGCCGCGGGTGTGTTACTCGCGCCCGCCCACCGAACCGCCGAAGACAACGGCGTTCGTTGAAGTAACTGAAATCAAACTGGACGGTACTGAGCGGAAAATATTTTCCGGATGGATGTTTGCGCAAAGCCCCGGGCTGAACGCTGTCGAACATCCGGTGTTCGATGTCTGGCTGACCGATTGTTCTGGCGTTGACGAAAAACTGGTTCGCAAGGAAGTTGAAAAGGTGACGGGCAAGAAGCGCAAACGTCGGCGTCGGAAAAAACGACGGCGTTAGTGGTTTTTGAATTCTGTGCAGTGCGGAACTGTTACTGACCGTAATCAGATCAGGCTGCCTGACTCTCATCCAGTTCTTCGATTGTCACCGCATTCGGGTCGAACGCGTTACGGATGATTGTTATGGCATCGGTTCCTGACAGGTCACGTGGTGCTTTCCAGAAATCGCCTTCAATCGCCAATGCTTCAGTCAAGCGCGTTTGAAATTCAGCGCGCGATACTTTTGCCGTGCCGAACTGGCTGAGATGGTCCGTCACGAATTGCGTGTCGAGCAGATCAAAACCGCCGGCAATCAAGCGCGCGGCCAGGTGCACCAAGGCAACCTTGCTGGCATCGCGTTCCGTCGAGAACATACTTTCCCCGAAAAACGCGCCACCGACATGGACGCCATACAATCCGCCACATATTTCGCCGTCACGCCACGTTTCGATGGTGTGGCAGTGACCGAGTTCGAACAGGTCGGTGTAGAGTTGGCGAATGCGCGTGTTGATCCACGTGCTCTCGCGGCCGTCGCGTGACTCTGCACAGCCGTTGATCACGGCTTCGAAATCACTATCGATGCGAATTTCAAATTGCTCGGAGCGCACCGTGCGGGCAAGCCGACGTGGAATATGGATATGATCGAGTGGAAGAATGCCGCGATCGCGCGGCTCAATCCAGTAGAGTGCCGGGTCTTCAGCACTTTCCGCCATCGGGAAAATACCGCACGAATACGCCTTCAGGAGCACCTGAGGCGTAATCTCGATCATGATATTGTCAAACGAACTCATAACTCACGCAACGCAAATACAACACCAACTCAGTGGCTTACACAAAGATTACCTTACGCGCTTTCGTTCGAATTTTCGAGAAACTTTTCTAACCAGTGAATGTCGTAGAGACCGTTCACAATGTCAGGCTCGTTAATCAGACGCTCGAACAGCGGAATCGTCGTCTGTACACCGTCGATGACTACCTCGCTCAAAGCACGCCTCAGCCGCATCATGCACTCGTTGCGATTTTGGCCGTGTACAATCAACTTGCCAATCAAACTGTCGTAGTACGGCGGGATCACGTAGCCGGCGTAAATGCCCGAGTCGACGCGGACGCCAAGCCCGCCGGGTGGGTGAAAGTACCCAATCTTACCGGGCGACGGCGTGAAAGTTTCCGGGTGCTCGGCATTGATCCGGCACTCGATCGCGTGTCCGTTAAACTTGATATCTTCCTGTCTTACGCTGAGTGAGGCTCCCGATGCCACGCGTATTTGTTCGATCACGAGGTCCATGCCTGTAATCATTTCCGTGACCGGGTGCTCCACCTGCAGGCGTGTGTTCATCTCGATGAAATAGAAACCGCCGTCTTCGTACAGAAACTCGATCGTGCCTGCGCCGCGGTAACCAAGATCGGAAATTGCCTTGGCACAGGTCGCGCCAATCTCGGCACGCTGGGTGTCGTTGAGGGCGGGCGAAAGTGCTTCTTCCCAGACTTTCTGGTGGCGGCGCTGGAGCGAACAATCGCGTTCCCCCAAATGGATGCCGTTCCCCTTGCCGTCCCCAAAGACCTGAACTTCGATATGGCGCGGTTGTCCGAGGTATTTTTCAATGTAGAGCGTGTCGTCGCCGAATGCGGCTTTGGCTTCGGAGCGCGCGGTTGCGAGGGCAACTGGAAGTTCCTCGGCGTTCCGCGCGATCTTCATACCACGACCACCACCGCCGGCGGAGGCTTTGACAATGAGTGGAAAGCCCACGTCGTTTGCGACTGCAATGGCTTCGGCGTCCGTGGACACACCGCCGTCAGAACCAGGAACAACCGGAATGCCTAGTTTCTTGACCGTCTCCTTGGCCATGATCTTGTCGCCCATAACGCGGATGTGCTCCGACGACGGGCCGATGAATGTCAGTTTGTGTTCTTCAAGGATCTCCGCAAAACGCGCGTTTTCTGAGAGAAATCCGTAACCGGGATGTACGGCATTCGCGCCTGTGATTTCGCAGGCTGCCAAGATTGCGGGGATATTCAGGTAGCTGTCCATCGCAGGCGGCGGGCCAATGCACACACTTTCATCGGCAAGACGGACGTGCATGGCATCAGCGTCTGCTGTGGAGTGCACGGCAACCGTTGCAATGCCAAGTTCCTTGCAGGCGCGCTGAATCCGCAGTGCGATTTCGCCTCGGTTCGCGATCAGTATCTTGTCGAACATGATATTTCGCCGCTTTCGGGCTCTCGCCTGCTACTCGATCACAACGAGTGGTTCGCCAAATTCGACGGGCTGTCCGTTTTCCACGAGGATCGCGGACACTGTGCCGCCGTGGGTTGCGGTGATGTGGTTCATGGTTTTCATAGCTTCAACGATCAGGATCGTCTGGCCTTCATTGACTTTCGAGCCGATAGAAATGAATGCTGGAGCGCCTGGTTCAGCAGCAAGATAGGCCGTGCCGACCATGGGAGATTTTACTGCGCCAGGATGTTCAGCTGCTTCTGCCGCTGGTGGCGCGACGGCTCCGGGTTGGGCTGTGGTGATTGGCATCGGTGCGGCCACCGTCGCGGCTGCTGTGATGGTGCGTGCCACCCGAACGCGTAATCCTTTGCGCTCGATTTCAATTTCGCTCAAGCCGGTCTCGCCGAGTAATTCGGCCAGATCGCGGATGATTTCCTTTTCCGCGCTTGGCTTTGTGTCGTCGGCCATTCGCTGTCCCCCGGTCGCGTTGCCTGTCGTTTCGTGATGCAGGCGCAATTATGATTGTGTTTTGAGCAGGTCTGCCACGGCGTCAAGCGCCATTTCGTACCCCTTCGCACCGAAGCCACATATTACACCCGTTGCGGCCTGTGAGACGTAGGAATTTTTGCGAAATTCCTCTCGTCTGTGGATATTCGAGAGATGTACCTCGACAACTGGTAATTCGCTGGCCAGCAGTGAGTCGAGGATGGCAATCGAGGTATGAGTGTATGCGGCGGCGTTGATGACAATGGCTGATGCGTTCTCGCGTGCTGATTGAATGGCGGTCACCATTTCGCCTTCGCTGTTGTGTTGTTCGAAGCGAATGCCAAGGTCGAGGCGTTGACCCGCAATTTCGCAGAGCTTGCGAACATCTTCAAGCGTTGTTGAACCATAGATTTCTGGCTGACGGGTGCCGAGCAAATTCAGGTTCGGTCCGTTCAATACAAGGACGGGTTTGGCCATTCTTATGATCGCAATCCTGTATTCAGGCGGCTATATGGGCCGGTCTAACAGAGATTTGCGAGCTTGCGAACCGTCGGATATCCCGAACAGAGTTAACAGACGGTGCAACCTTCCTTGCGCACGGCCGCGACGCGGGTTTGAATTTGCTGCAGCAGGTCTTCCGGCGCTCCTGGTATGGTCTCGGGGCCGACTAAAAAATGCGGAGTGCCCTGAATACCCATCGATTGGGCCAGATTTTGCGCATCAGTTATGACCTGTCGAATTTCAGGCAGCTTCATATCGGCTTCCAGTTTCGCCGTATCCATGTTGAGCGAGCGGGCGATATCCATCGCCTTTTGGAGGTTGGCTCGACCGGGACGCTCCATCAGAGCGCGGTGCATCTCCCAATACTTGCCTTGTTTGCCAGATGCGAGCGCTGCAAGCGCCGCCTGCTCCGACTCTTCTCCGAAAATCGGAAATTCCTTGAATACCACTTTCACGTTCTTGTCGGCTTCGACAAGCTGGGTAAGGTGTGGAATGGCACGTTTGCAGAAGCCGCAGTTGTAATCAAAAAATTCAACAACTGTGACGTCTCCGTCCTTGTTGCCGTAGATCGGGTCGCCTGGGGAGCGAAAGATTTTCGCAGCATTCTCTGTGAGTGCAATCTTGGCGCGCGCATCACGTTCGGCCGTCATTTTCACTTCGAGGGCCTGCTGGACTTCCAGAAGGATCTCGGGATTGGTCATCAGATAGTCCCGGACGATCTCCTCGACTGCAGTCTTGTCGAGTCCAGCGGTTGATGTGGCAGCACTGTTTGTGTTTGCAGAAGAAACCTTAACCGGTTGCCTTGCCTGCGTCGTCGGGGTGTCCCCCAAAAGCGCCTCGGCAACGGTACTGGTCTGCGGTTTGGATGGCTGGCTGGTAGAGGTCTGTGCTGTCTGCGACGACGGGGCTTTGGACTCGCCACCGACAAGCGCTGCCAGGACAAGCGCGAGTGCGGCCAGACCTCCGAGCGTCGGTAAAGCCAATGGATAATCAGAATGAAGGGATTTCAAGCTCAACGGCGTCATCGCAGGTCCTTGTCTGTCGGCATGTCAGTACTGCGCAGCATCATGGCGACGCATCGCAATCCCATCGGGTTACTATTTCCGTTTGGTATACCGGATAATGTCGTCGGCCTGCACCCATTGAGCGGTCCCACGCTTGAATTGTTTCTGTGCGCGGGTGGCCTGACGCAATGCATCAACGCGTTTGCCTTCGTAGTAGTAGGCTTTTGCCGATGCCAGCTGTGCTTCTGCTTGTTGTCCATTGACGTCATATGCACGGGCCAGAAGGCGGAACGGCAGTGCATTTTGTTCCGTCGTGACTGCTCTGCGCAGGTTTCGGATTGCCTCTTTGACATACTTTCGGTTCCGCGTGCCGACCATGGCTTGTGCGAGGCGGATTTGCATAAGAGGGGCGTTCTTGCGAAGCGCCAGGGCCTTGCGAAGTGGAACAATCGCCTGTTCTGCCCGCCCGGCCTTGAAGAGAACTTCGCCGTGCAATTCATGGAAATAGGGGTTGCTTGGCTCCGCAACAATCAGGCGTTTGATGCGTGGCAAGGCTGAGTTCAGATCACCCAGTTCCGCGCTTGCAATCGCCCGCGCATAAACAGCAGGAAGCGTTTGATCGCTTTTCGGATAGCGGTTGAACACGGTTTTCGGGTTGTCGAGGTAACCGCTCAACTTGGCCCGCATCAGGTCGTGACGGAGTTGAAGCCTGGCGGGATCTTTCTTGTTGAAGTGTGGGCTCTGTTGCGCACGTCGGCGCAAGCGGGCGATGCGGGTTTGCGGTATCGGATGGCTGCGCGTGTACACATCCTGCACGCGTGCTGTGAAGTATTCGCTTTGCGCGAGAACAGCGAAGGTCTCAAGCATACCCTTGGACGACTGGCCAGTGGCGTTCAGATAACCGACGGCGGCTTGGTCTGCGGACGATTCCTGAACACGGCGATAGGACAGGAGTGAACGTCGCACAGCGTTCCCTGAACCACCGAGCAATCCTTTGCCGAGCCCACCAGTAACCTCTTTTGTGCCCCGATCCTTGGACGACCCGGAGGCGATCAGTGCACCGACGCCGAGGATCTGCGCCAGCAGGAGGCGGCTGGAGTCGCGTTTGATCTTGGCACGCAAACCGGCCAGGTGACTCCCGCTGATATGTCCGGTTTCGTGGGCGATCACACCGATGACGGCGTTCGGTGTTTTCGCCTGCATCAACGTGCCGGTGTTCATGAATATGTTACGACCATCGAGCACGAAGGCGTTGAACGATGGATTGTTGAGGATGCGCATCGTCACGCGATCACTGCTCAGACCCGCTGCTCTCAGAATCGGTTTCGAATAGTCCGAGAGAAGATCCTCGATCTCGGTGTCGCGGATGAAGCGGAACCCGCGAGCTTCGGCCCATTGCACAGGCAGCGCCATGGATACAGCGAGAGCGCACGCCAGCAGTTGCGCCATGCGGGCGCCGTGCCTGGTGGTGCGTCGTTGGGGGATCGGAGTGTGGGTCATCTGCCTCTCTGCCCGTACGAAAATGTCAGGGAACAATCGCACGTTCGTTCTCCTTCGGGTAGCTTGCGTTGCACGTGAAATCAATGTTGTCGGCAGCAAAACCCCGTGATGCCGTTCGACTGGAACTGAAACGTGCACCGCAGCATGCATGGTACGTACGAAGCAAGTTCGGTCGCTTCCGGGGTAATCCATGTGAATCATGGCAGTTTGCACTCCGCTTTGTGGCGGGAATGGGAAAGGTGTGGGGAAATGACAAAGCTTACGGTGTCGCAGCGCGGCTCGATCGATCCCTTCATCGTCATGGATATTATGCGGGCAGCCCATGCTCGTGAGGCGGCGGGGGAACCCGTTGCGCATCTGGAGGTCGGGCAACCCGGCACTGCTGCGCCTGCGACAGCACGTACGGCTGCGAAGCGCGCGATCGATGGCGAACTGCTCGGATACACCGACGCCATGGGGCGGCCTTCACTGCGGCAACGGATCGCGCAGCATTATGCGGATTGGTACGGGCTAGATATTGATCCAGCGCGCATTGCTGTCACCACGGGATCTTCGGCCGGATTCGTTCTGGCGTTCCTGGCGTGTTTTGATGCTGGCGCACGTCTGGCGCTGCCGTCGCCTGGGTATCCCTGCTACCGTCATATATCGCGTGCGCTTGGACTGCAGCCCGTTATCCTGACGACAGATGCTGAATCGCGCTGGATGCCAACGCCGGAGATGCTGGCGCATGGTGCGCCTCTCGATGGCCTGTTGCTGGCGAGCCCGGCAAACCCGACAGGTACCATGCTGGAACCGGATCGCCTGAAAGCCTTGTGTGCTGCGTGCCAATCCAAGGGCATCCGCTTTATCTCGGACGAAATCTATCACGGCCTGACTTGGGAGAAACCGGCAGAGACGGCGCTGACCTACAACCCGGATGCGGTCGTCATCAATTCGTTCTCGAAATATTTTTCCATGACGGGGTGGCGGATTGGTTGGATGGTTTTGCCCGAAGATCTGGTCCGCCCGGTCGAGCGTTTGATGCAAAATCTGTTTATCAACGCGCCGACGATTTCTCAGGTTGCAGCTGAAGCGGCATTCGATGGAACGGTAGAACTTGAGGGACACAAGGCGGTCTATGCGGCGAATCGGAACCTGCTGATGACGGCGCTCCCGAAGATGGGACTCACCGATCTCGTGCCCCCGGATGGCGCATTCTATATCTACGCAGATGTCAGCCATCTCACGGACGATGCGCACGAATTGGCGAAACGGTTGCTCGCTGAAGCGGGCGTTGCGACGACGCCAGGCACGGACTTTGATGAGGCGAGGGGCAAGGCATTCCTGCGCCTGAGCTATGCGCGTGCAACAGAGGATGTGCGTATGGGGGTGGAGCGGATGAGGGAGTGGTTGGTGCGAACAGCGCATCGCTGAAAGCGGACGAATTCAAAAGATAAGGTCGTGCGCAGGGTACCGTGAGTTGATCTCACGCGCTGTATTTTGCAAAAAAGAGAAGCCGAGAGCGTTAGGTTGTGTCCGATTTAGATGGAGACACCGCGATGTCAGGGGAACGACCTGGACCGTCGCGTCATGATTCCATATTGAATCAGACGCGCTATAGCTCTCGGCTTTTGCAATTTTGCCGACTATTTCCGTTGCCACCAGCCGCGGCGTGCGGGTTTGGCAGGTTCGGGCGGAGCAGGTGGTACGACGTCTTCAACTTTCACTTCTGCCATCACCGGCTCTGGCTCTGGAGCCGTAATGGGCTGCGGTGCCGGTGCCGGGGTTGCATGCCCGTTGCCCGCATGCCCGTTCGACGGATGGACCGTTTCATGGGGCTTCTCGACAACCGCCTCTACGGTTGTTGATGCTTCGTCACGTTCCTTGACGTCAGAGGCTTCAGCGTTAGCTGCGTCCGTTTTGTCGCCACTGGCTTCAACGTCCTGAGTTTCGTCCGCGTCCTTGCGCCCACGACCACGCCCGCGTCCACCACGTGAGCGGCGGCGGCGCGGCGGCTTTGATTCGTCGTCTGCATCCGTGTCGTTGTCCGATGCTTCCGCAACGTTGTCCGTGGTGTCGTCATCCGGGTTGTCGTGCCCTTCATCGTCGTCGTCACGGGCTTCGACGCTCTCATCGCCATCGCGGCGTCGATTGCGGCGGCCACCACGACGTCCCCGACGGCGGCGTTTCTTCGGTGCGGACTCGTCATCACTCTCTTCGTCGTCACGCGCTTCGACTTCTGTGACTTCGTCGACGTTCGATTCCGTTTCGTCGGCCTCGTCCCGGGGGCGTCGACTTCTGCGGCGGCGTGGTTTGCGGTTGCCGTCGTCTTCCGAACTTGAGCGGGATCGTGTTGTCCTGGCTTGCTGCGCGGTGCCGGGATCCTGGTTGCCCCAGTCCATTTGCATGACAATACCGCCGGTGCTGCCTGAACGTTCGATTTTATAGTTTGCGCCTTGCAGTTGCTCGGTTCCAATCACCTGCAATGTGACGCCGTAGCGCTTTTCCATCTCGATGATGTCTTCGCGTTTCTCGTTCAGAATATAGAGCGCAACATCAACCGGTGTGTTGGCAATGAGATTGGTTTTCTCACCCGCCATCAAGGCGTCTTCGAATGAACGAACCACCGAGAGCGCGACTGAATTGGTCGAACGGATCATACCGGTTCCCTGGCAATGGGCGCAGGGGCTGGTTGATCCTTCAAGAACGCCAGGGCGGAGCCTTTGGCGTGACATCTCCATCAGACCGAAATGGCTGATTCGACCAACCTGGATGCGTGCCCGGTCGTGGCGCAGGCAATCCTTCATCTTCTTCTCGACGTTGCGGTTGTTCCGTCGTTCGTCCATGTCGATGAAATCGATCACGATCAGGCCTGCGAGGTCGCGGAGCTTGAGTTGGCGGGCGATTTCTTCGGCAGCTTCCATGTTGGTCGAGAGCGCTGTTTCCTCGATCGAGCTCTGGCGTGTCGATTTACCGGAGTTCACGTCGATTGCGACCAGTGCCTCCGTCTGGTTCACAACGATATAGCCGCCTGATGGAAGCGTGACTGTTGGCGAGAACATCTCGTTCAGGCTGCGTTCGATCTGGTATTTCGCGAACAGGGGTTCGGCGTCTTCATACCGTTTCACGTTCTTGGCGTGACTCGGCATGATCATGCGCATGAAGTCCTTGGCTTCGCGATAGGCCTCTTCGCCTGCGACCAGAACCTCTTCGATTTCCTTGGAATAGAGATCCCTGATCGAGCGCTTGATCAGATTGCCTTCCTCGTAGACGAGTGCGGGCGCGGTGGATTTCAGCGTGAGATCGCGCACATTCTCCCAAAGCCGCATCAGATATTCAAAATCGCGCTTGATCTCTGCCTTGGTGCGTGACGCACCGGCGGTCCGGATGATCAAGCCGGTGCCTTGCGGTACTTCCAGATCGTTTGCGATCGTGCGCAGGCGTTTGCGGTCGGCCGGATTGGTGATCTTGCGGGAAATACCACCGCCGCGTGCCGTATTCGGCATCAGCACCGTGTGGCGTCCGGCAAGCGACAGGTACGTGGTCAGCGCAGCGCCCTTATTGCCGCGTTCTTCCTTCACGACCTGGATCAGGATGATCTGCCGGCGCTTGATGACTTCTTGAATGCGATATTGCTTACGTGGGCGGCGCTTGCGGACGGGCACATCCTCAAGTTCCTCGACGCCGGAGTTTTCGGTGTCATCACTCTCGTCGTCGGTGTCCTCGTCGGATGCACGCGCCTCAAGATCAGCAGCGTCATCATCTGAGCTGGCGTCGTCCGTTGGGTCATCATGGACCACTGCAGGGTCTGCAGCAGCACGCGTGGCAACGACGTCTGCCTCTTCGCCGGATACCTCATCATCGTCGCTGTCTGGTGACAGATCTGCGATCGGTTCTTCCGGTGTATCGTCGTCGTCGTCGTCGTTATCTGGGGCATCATCACGAGCGGCTTCGGCTGCTGACGCTGCGCGTGCGTCCTCCGCTTCCTGCTCAAGCAGGGCTTCACGGTCCGCAATCGGGATCTGATAATAGTCGGGGTGAATCTCGCTGAAGGCCAGAAAACCATGACGGTTTCCGCCATAATCGACGAAAGCCGCCTGAAGCGATGGCTCCACGCGTGTGACCTTCGCGAGATAGATATTGCCTCTGAGTGGTGTTCGAGTCGCAGACTCGAAGTCGAATTCCTCTATGCGGCCATCGCGCAGCACGGAGACACGGGTCTCCTCCGCGTGCGCGGCATCGATAAGCATCTTGTTGATTGACATTTAGGTGGTTCCCCGGTGCCGGGCGGACCAAGGCTTTGTGGGCTCAAGGACAGCAGGACACCATAGTTGTGAGGGCGACCGGTGACGCTCGATGCATTATAATGCATCGGCTCTGCAAAATGCCATGCGGAAGCAATTACGGCCGTTTCGGTCGTAACTCCCATCAAGCGTGCAGTTTTGTCGTGGCGGTTCGCCATTTGCAATTCAGTTCTTTCATGCCGGTCGCCGCGATCGGGCGGTCCGGAAAATTTTTGCTTCGGCGTACCGCGGGCCTTAGTGCAACCGGGTATGCCGCAGTTAGAGGGCCGAAATCGCCCTTTTGCGACTGTCGTGCGCTGCATTCATGCGAATGTCGATGCGTTGACTGTCGAAAACTCATGTCGTTGGGCCGCAATCCGGGCATTTCGTGCGTCACAGCCTCGTCACAGGGGGTGAGGTCTTGCGAGCCGGAAGGCCTGCTGCAACAGGCAGCGTGGCTTGATGGCAACCCTTTCAGACCTGTGCACCCTGATGGGCGTACAAGTAGATAGGACGTGTTTCACATACGGTCTATCGCAAGTGAAGACAAGAAGGTGCGACGAGGAAAGGCAGATCGATCTGCAAAAATCCGGCGACTCACTTCAATGAGCTACAAGACATTGGTTATGGATAAGGATTGGTTAACAGCGCGCCTGGTGTTCCTTGGGGCATGCGAACAACTGGTCCGCGCTTGCACGTTGGTTAGGGTTTCATTGGTGTCGGTTTTGAGGGCGGATGTGCATTTGGCAAGGCGTTCAAATGGCCGTTGCAGGAGGTTTGGGCAAACCACGCCGGTCGGAAATCTGATTGTTGTAGCGCTTGTGGCTCTTCTCCTGCCGGTTCGGGTGGAAGCTGCGGATGCGGTCATGACGGCGCTTGAACTGCAGCAACAGGGAGATAACACGGTTGTGGTGCTGCGACTGAGCAAGCCTGCACAGTTTCGCGTTGTAACCCTGCCTGATCCGTACCGGGTCGTTGTCGATCTTGCCCGTGTTGATTTCCCTGCTACTCCGGCCACACAAGCGCTTGGTGTTGTGAAAGCTTTTCGTTACGGCCAGTTTGTCGAAGGAAAGTTGCGAATTGTGCTGGATACGGATGGTCCTGCAAGAGTGGTCCGTACCGGTGCAGCCCAGATCAAGGGGGGGGCTGAGGTTCGAATCGTGCTCTCAACCACCACTGAACATGCTTTTGGCAAGATCTATCGTCGGCGCAAACGGCGCGAGGCCATTAACAGGCAGGATGCGGAAGCATGGGCGGCGGTGGCCGAACCGGCCGTGAAACCCAAGGATGGCAAGAAAGTCATCGTCATTGATCCGGGACATGGCGGGGTCGACCCAGGAGCATTGGCTGCGGGACGCACGCTCGAGAAGAACATTGTTCTGGCCTTCGCACATGAACTCAGAAAGACGCTGATGGGCTCTGGACGTTACGTTGTGCACATGACGCGGACGAAGGATGTGTTTGTGCCCCTCAAAAAACGCGTTGAGTTTGCGCGACGCCATCACGCTGATCTGTTCATATCTATTCATGCCGATAGCGTGACTGACAAGCAGTATGCGACAGTCTCCGGTACAACGGTCTACACATTGTCTGACGAGGGATCCGATCTGGCTGCCCAAGAGTTTGCGGCACGTGAGAATCAGTCGGATGTTCTGGCCGGCGTTGAGGTGCCAGACCCTTCTGACGCGCTGACGTCCATCCTGATCGAGTTGGCGCAGCGTGAAACCAACGCCCGTTCGGAGCGTTTTGCGCGAACGGCACTTGGACAAATACGAAAAGCCACGCGGCTCAGTCGAGGGCCGCATCGCTCTGCCGGGTTCGCGGTGCTGAAAGCTCCTGATATTCCTTCGGTTCTGATCGAACTCGGATATCTCAGCAATGCGTTCGACGCCCAGCAACTCAAATCACCGATCTGGCGTGCGGCCGTTTCGCGTTCTTTGGCGCGTTCTATTGCGCGTTACTTCAAGCAACAGGACAAGGTTGCTCCATTCTGAGACCCGAGGCATCAGGACCCTGTTCCGGTTTCAGGAAAGATTCGGGAATTACTGAGTGAAGAGTCATGACTTGTTGCGGTTGGGACACGCGTTTGTTCATGTTAGGTGCGTGCGCACGAGAAAGCATCGCGCCGCCCTAATTCGTGATAGTTTATCGTTGTAAGTCAGCGTCTTGTTTTCGATTGCCTCCCGGGGTTCCACTCCTACTTCCGACGATCTGCTTTACGGACCGGACAAACATGCAGCCACTGCCTCCGCCATCGGCCTTGCCGCCATCGATCTTCGCGCCGGTGATCAAGAAGCGTCGGAAGAGTCTTGTCCTGCGGTTCCTCGGGTTTGCATTTGCATTCGGGTTCATGCTGTTCCTGATTGGCGCAGCGGTCGGTGGCATCGTGTTGCTTCATACGGCCAAGGAACTTCCGAACTTCGAAGTGTTGGCGAAGTACGAACCACCGGTGATGACGCGGGTTCATGCCAATGACGGACGTTTGATCGCCGAGTATGCGCACGAGCGGCGGATCTATGTTCCGGTCAACACGATCCCCAAGCTGGTTATCGAGGCGTACCTTTCTGCCGAGGACAAGAATTTCTTTGAACACAAGGGACTGGACTATGCAGGTATTGCGCGCGCGGTTCTGATCAAGGCCAAAGGTGGTCGCCTGACCGGTGCGTCAACGATCACCCAACAGGTCGCCAAGAACTTTCTTCTCACATCGGAACGGACGTTTGACCGCAAGCTCAAGGAAGCGATACTCGCGATGCGGATTGAGCGGGCTTATTCGAAAGAGAAAATTCTCGAGCTGTATCTCAACGAGATTTATCTTGGGCTTCGGTCTTACGGAATTGCTGCTGCGGCGCTGAACTACTACGGCAAGGAACTCGAAGATCTGACAGTTGGTGAAGCGGCTTATCTTGCGGCTCTGCCAAAGGCGCCTGAAAATTATCATCCATTCCGCAAGACAAAGGCTGCCAAGGATCGGCGCAATTTTGTCATAAGTCGAATGCTGGCAAATGGCTTCATCACGAAAGAAGTTGCAGATCGTGAAAGGGCGCTGCCGCTGAACGTCAATCCACGCCCATTTGGTGCGCAAGTGTTCGCGGGAGAATATTTTGCCGAGGAAGTCCGGCGCACGCTGAACAAAACCTTTGGCGAAGACAAGACGGAAGGTGGCGGCCTGTCTGTGCGCACAACCATGGTTCCAAAGCTCCAGCGCATGGCAAAAAAAGCGTTGGTGGATGGTCTCGTTTCCTATGACCGGCGGCATGGCTGGCGCGGTCCTGTCAAGTCGATCGACATGTCTGGGGACTGGAATCGGGCGCTGCACAACATCGTTTTGCCTGGTGTGCTTAATCCATGGCGCATGGCCGTGGTCGTGAAAGTCGACAACAAGGATGGCCTCCTTGTTGCGCTCCGCTCCGATGCCGGGTTCATCAAGCCAACGACGAAAATTGAAGCACCTGAAATGGCGCGTGTACCGCGGTCAACGACACGCTGGGCGACGAAACGGGCGCTGAACAGATTCCTGAGTCCTGGCGATGTCATCTACGTTGCACCCAATACCAAGAAAAATGGCGATGTTATCGCCGGTGAATGGAAGTTGATGCAGAAGCCAGCGGTCGACGGTGGGATCGTCGCAATGGATCCGCATACTGGCCGTGTACTGGCTTTGGTCGGGGGCTTCACGTTCGGTCTTTGGGATAACGGTGGGGACCAGTTCAACCGGGCAACGGATGCGCAACGCCAACCGGGGTCCTCATTCAAACCTCTGGTTTATGCGACCGCGATCGACAACGGATACACACCGTCTACCATCGTTCTCGATGCGCCGATCGCAATCGATCAGGGTGGTGATCTTGGTATCTGGAAACCTTCAAACTACGGAAAAAAATTCTACGGCCCGTCCACGTTGCGAACAGGGATCGTTCGCTCGCGGAATCTTATGACGGTGCGGTTGGCACGAGATCTCGGAATGCCACTTATTGCCGAATATGCGCGGCGTTTCGGAGTTTATGACAACTTGCTGCCGGTTCTTTCCATGTCATTGGGTGCAGGCGAGACAACACTGCTCAAGATGGTCAACAGCTACGCGATGCTCGCCAATGGCGGGAAACAGGTTCAAGCTTCACTGATCGATCGCATACAAGACCGCTATGGTCGTACCGTGTGGCGTCATGATCAAAGGTCCTGCAGAACATGTGATCAAGGCGAGTGGCAAGGTCAGGATGAGCCCGAGCTTGAAGATGCTCGACGACAGATCATCGATCCTCATACCGCATACCAGATGACATCAATCATGGAAGATGTTGTCCAGCGCGGCACGGGGCAACGTGTAAAGGCTGTCGGCAAACCGATTGCCGGGAAAACGGGAACGACGAACGAGGAAAAAGACGCTTGGTTCGTCGGGTTTTCTCCCGATCTGGTTGTTGGCGTTTATGTTGGTTTTGATCAACCGAAGCCGATGGGCAAAGGAGAGACGGGGGGCTCTGTCGCCTCTCCGATTTTCACGAATTTCATGAAAATGGCCCTCAAGAATGTTCCTGCCGTTCCGTTCCGGCGCCCCCCCGGTATCAAACTCATTCGCGTCGATCGTCGTACAGGTACTCGCTCATCCGGTGGAGACTTGCTTGAAGCATTCAAGCCGGAAAATGAGCCTGCCGATGCTTCAAGTCAGTTCCTGCCGTCTTCCGAGGATGCCGATCTTTGGCTTACGCCGGGCGTGGATGATGGCCGAGGTCTCTACTGATCGTGTTTACTCTATGGACAACGCGGACGGATCAAGGTTCCGCTGCCGTCGTGTCTCGAGGTTCAGGTTTTTGCCATGACACCTAATGCTTCGCTTCCCGTGTCTGTGTTCCAGCCCAAGGTCAAACGCAGCAAGAGTTTGTTGTTGCGTTTCCTTGGCTTCAGTTTTGGCGTTGGCTGTATTCTATTCGTGATCGGCGCTGCTGCCGTCGGCGTCATATTGCTGCATACGGCGAAAGAATTGCCGGATTTTGAAGTGCTTGCGAAATATGAGCCTTCGGTCATGACGCGCGTGCACGCTGGCGATGGTCGTCTGATTGCTGAATATGCCAGCCAGCGCCGTATTTTCGTGCCTGTGAATACAATCCCCAAAACAGTGATTGCAGCGTATCTTTCGGCAGAAGATAAAAATTTCTTCAAGCATCAGGGGATCGATTACCTTGGTATTGCACGCGCAGTTGTGAATAAGCTCAAGGGGGGACGGTTGACTGGGGCATCCACGATCACACAGCAGGTTGCAAAGAATTTTCTCCTAACATCGGAACGCACGTTCGACCGCAAACTCAAAGAGGCTATTCTTGCGCTGAGAATTGAGCAGGCATACTCCAAGGAAAAAATACTCGAACTCTATCTCAATGAGATTTATCTCGGATTGCGCTCGTACGGAATCGCGGCGGCTGCGCTCAACTACTATGGCAAAGAGCTCAAGAACCTGACGATCGGGGAAGCCGCGTATCTTGCGGCTCTCCCCAAGGCGCCTGAGAATTATCATCCGATCCGCAAGTTGAAAGCCGCAACGATCAGAAGAAACTTTGTCCTGAACCGGATGGCTGCCAATGGGTACATCTCCAAGGAAGAGGCCGAGCGGGAGAAGGCTCTGCCGCTGACGGTCAACCCGCGTCAGTTTGGAGCGCAGTTGTTTGCCGGGGAGTATTTTGCGGAAGAAGTGCGCCGGAATCTTGTCGGGCTATTCGGTGAAGCGAAGACCCAGAGCGGCGGCCTGTCAGTCCGCACGACCATGGAACCCCAGTTGCAGCAGATGGCCAAACGGGCGTTGGTCAACGGTCTGGTTGGCTACGACCGTCGTCACGGTTGGCGCGGTCCGGTCAAGACGATCGATCTGTCCGGAGATTGGAACCGCGCGTTGCATAACATCGTTTTGCCTGGCGTGATTGATCCGTGGCGAATGGCCGTTGTCCTCAGGGTGGACAATGCAGCCGGATTGCAAATCGCACTGCGCTCAACCGCAGGGCGGATCAACCGGACGACTGCTATCAAAGCGCCGGACGCAGGTATCGTCCCTGTCGATACAACAACGTGGACGAAACAGAAAACCCTCGCGAGCTTCCTGAAACCTGGGGATGTTATTTACGTTGCGCCGAACACGCGAGAGAACGGGCAAGCCATTCCGGGGGAATGGAAGCTCATGCAGAAGCCGGCGGTGGATGGTGCAATCGTCGCCATGAATCCGCATACGGGACGTGTGCTGGCACTGGTTGGCGGGTTTACGTTTGGGCTATGGCAGGACGGAGACCAGTTCAACCGCGCTATCGATGCCCGCCGCCAGCCGGGTTCGGCTTTCAAGCCACTCGTTTACGCAGCGGCGCTCGATAATGGTTACATGCCGACAACGATCATCAGTGCTGCGCCACTGGTTATTAATCAGGGCAATGGCCAGGATGACTGGCGGCCACTTGAATATAGCGGAAAATTCTATGGGCCCGCGACGTTGAGGAAGGGCATTGTCTCGTCACGCAACCTCATGACCGTGCGTCTTGCGAACACGCTTGGCATGCCACTGGTGGCGGATTATGCCAGACGCTTCGGTGTGTACGATAATTTGCGTCCGTTATTGTCGATGTCTCTGGGGGCGGGGGAGACCACTCTTCTGCGCATGGTCAACGCCTACGCCATGTTGGCCAATGGTGGCCGCGAGGTTCAACCCACCTTGATCGACCGGATACAAGATCGATATGGACGTACGGTCTGGCGGCATGATCAGCGCGGTTGCCAGAATTGCCTGCAACCCGAATGGCAAGGACAGGATGAGCCTGAGCTTGGCGACGCACGGGCACAGGTGGTCAATCCAATAACGGCATATCAGATGACGTCGATTATGGAAGATGTGGTGCAACGCGGTACAGGCAAGAAGGTCAAGGTTGTTGGTAAGCCATTGGCCGGGAAGACCGGTACGACGAACGACCAGAAAGATGCATGGTTTGTCGGGTATTCGTCAGATCTTGTGGTTGGCGTTTATATTGGGTTCGATAGCCCGAAGAACATGGGTAAAGGCGAGACGGGTGGTGGTTTGGCAGCCCCGATCTTTGCCGATTTCATGAAAATGGCGTTGGCGGATACACCGGCCGCACCGTTTCGTCATCCAACAGGCGTCAAACTGATCCGTGTGGATCGCCGCTCCGGCGTGCGCACCCAATCTACGGATCCCAATGGGACCGTTCTTGAGGCATTCAAGCCCGAAAACGAACCGTCAGACGATCCTGGATTGTTATTGCCTGCGGATGCGGAAAGTGTGAGCACGTCCGGTCTTGGCGATGGACGCGGGCTTTATTGATGCGTTTGACGTCGCGTCGGCGTTGCGGTCCGCATCACAAAAGCCTATAGCGCCTTAAATCATCCCTTTGAAATTCGGAGATTTCGCCATGCGGGCCGAAGCGCAAAATCTTGTCGATGAAATCAAGGAGTGCCTGGCGCTTCTGAGGAGGCATCTTTGACTGGGATGTCGCCAACGACCGCCTCGGAGAACTGAACGCACGGGTTGAGGATCCAGACCTTTGGTCAGATGCCGCCAAGGCCCAACGCATCATGCGAGAGCGCCAGTATCTCGATACGGCTATCACGTCTTACAAGGACGTCGCCCAGCAGCTCGAAGACAACGTCGAGATGATTGCACTGGGAGAGGCTGAGGGCGATACCGCGATCATCGATGAAAGCGAAGCGGCTCTTCGGATTTTGCTGGAAACGGTTCAGAAGCGTCAACTGGAGGCGCTGCTATCGGGCGAGGCCGATGGCAATGACTGTTTCGTCGAACTTCACTCCGGTGCCGGTGGGACAGAAAGCCAGGACTGGACCCAGATGTTGCTGAGGATGTACACGCGCTGGGGGGAACGTCGCGGTTACAAGACCGAGCTTGTGGAGGTCACGCCTGGTGACGAAGCGGGCCTTAAATCTGCGACGTTGCAACTGAAAGGCGAAAACGCTTACGGATGGCTCAAGACCGAATCCGGTGTGCATCGACTTGTGCGTATCTCTCCGTTCGACTCGAATGCACGTCGACACACAAGCTTTGCCTCAGCCTGGATTTTTCCAGTTATTGATGACAGCATCGAAGTTGATGTTGTGGAAAGTGAATGCCGGATTGATACATACCGTGCCAGCGGTGCTGGCGGACAGCATGTCAATACGACAGACAGTGCGGTTCGTATCACGCACGAACCGTCAGGCATTGTGGTGCAGTGTCAGAGCGAGCGCTCGCAGCATAAAAACCGTGCCACGGCCTGGAATATGCTCCGCGCCCGCCTGTACGAACTCGAGTTGAAGAAACGAGAAGAGGCGGCACAGGCTGAAGCTGAGTCAAAGACCGAAATCGGTTGGGGACATCAGATCAGATCGTACGTTCTGCAGCCCTACCAGTTGGTCAAGGACTTAAGAACGGGGGTCGAAAGCGGAACGCCGTCGGCCGTTCTGGACGGCGACATTGACGCATTTATCGAAGCATCACTTGCCAACCGTCTCGAGGGGGGTGTTGGCGGTGAGGTTGAGGATCTGGAGTAAAGGGTTTTCGCTTTTGGCTGTATACAAACGCGCATAAAAAAGGCGGGCACAAAGCCCGCCTTTCATACGTCTTGAACTCTGGCAAGCTGTCCAATCAGTTGGTTGCAATCAGACCTGCACCAGCAGAGCCCTTACCGTTTGAAGCTGATGCGTCGCTCGACAGGGATGTCGAAAATGCGTTGCTTGAAGATGTCGTTGTCCGATCAGATTGTTTTGGCGCCTCGGCGACCGGGTTTTCAGACCGGCGGGACTTGCCTTCGAAGAACGCGCCCTGCTCGATTGCGAGAGACTGATGATACACATCGCCTTCGATATGCGACGACGACTGCAACGTTACATTTGACCCACGGATGGAGCCCATGACCTTGCCTTGAACGGTCACGGTTTCGGCAATCACGTTGCCCGTTACTTTCGCGGTTTGACCGACTGTAAGTGTTTTACACTCGATATCGCCTTCGATCTCTCCATCGACCTGCACTTCCCCATTGGAAATTGCGTGCCCGGTGATCTTGAAATCCGCGCCGATTACTGTGGGAGCCATGGTCGTCGTCCTTGCCGTTTGCTGTTGTGCGTTGGGTGCCGTTGCTTGAGGCACATGCCCAGCAGGAGGCGTCGGGGCCGGAGCTGGGTTTGTTGGAAAATTCGGTGTTTGTGCGTCGGTGGACGCTGCCGGGAATTGGCCCTGCGGCTCGGGCTTTCTCGAAAACATTGGCAATCGCCTGTCGTTACAGCAGGACACCGTTCAACACGTGTAACGCGCTGTGGCCCCCCGGCAAAATTACGCTACGTTGCAACCAGTACCCGACTTTTGAATACGGCTTGCGACCGATGCTCGGCAGATACGTGATGACTGTGACAAGATATCGACGTCTCTGTGAAAAGTCACTTGAAATCGTGGAAACTACGTATTCGAATCATCCTGTAATCGACGCGAGTGGTTTGTAGAATCCGGGCGTAAGGCCTGCTTGTGATCGTGCCTTATCGTTGAACGGAGGTTTGAGCGGCCCGCGAAAATACTTGCGCACGAGATGATGAAATGTCGGCATGGGTTCAATGTTCTTGCGTGCGCAAAGGAAGTTGAACCATTTAAGACCGAATGCGACGTGCCTCTTCTCGTCATTGTAGATGATCTCAAGAATCCGGGCGGAGTCGGTGTCGCCGTGTGACTTCATTTTCTCGAGCATGGCCGGGCCCACATCCAGACCGCGCGCTTCGAGAACGAGCGGGACGATTGCCATGCGGGCAATCAGGTCGTGTCCTGTGTCATGCGATGTTTGCCAAAGTCCATCATGTGCCGGCAGGTCACCATAGTGCGAGCCAAGCGCTTCAAGGCGGCGGCAGAGCAGTTCGAAATGTTTGGCTTCTTCCACACCAACGCGCACCCAATCATCATAGTAGGAATTGGGAAGATCGTAGGCACCTGATCGCGCAATGAGATCCCAGGTCATGTCGATTGCGCTCAGTTCAATATGCGCAAGGGAATGGAGCAGGGCGATGCGTCCCTTGAGGCCTGCTGTCGTTCGGCGCGGCATGGCGCGAGGGAGTAGCAACTCCGGCTTGTCGGGACGGCCGGGGGTGGCTGGCAGATGCAGGTTGGTCAGCGTACCGCGCGACAGGCGACGATGGTGCCAGGCTTTTGCGGTGTTTTTCGCGAGTGCAACTTTCGCGTCGAGGTCGCACTCGCGAACGATATTTATGGCAGAACTCATGAGCGTCATGACATGCGTGTACGCGCTTTAGGGCGACGCTCTCAAGCCTCATGTGCCGTTACTGCATTCCGGCGAGTGGATCGGGGCCATACTGGTTTTCGCCGGTCGTCCCTTTGAGGAAACCGATCTCAATCAAGCCCCAGATCGTCAGGCCGAAGCTTGCGAGTTGCATCACGATGGAAGCAGGATTCATCGACATGGCCGGAACAGCTGCATCTGGATCTGCAATTGATGCGAGATCCGCAGGGAGGCTCATGTAGAGCGCGATCCCTCCAAGGATCATCGGAACCAAATAAAATATCGCTAGCCACCATGCTGACTTGTTTCGATCGTGCAGGCGGCGCGCGGCGAGCGAAATTGACGACACAATGATCAACAAGAACAGCGGAATAGCAGCAATTCCCGCAATTCCGCCCAAGCCCATAGCTGCACCGAGTATTGTCAGTCCGAACGCGACTACAAAATAGGCTATGACCAATGCCAATACGCGGAGCCAATACGGTTTACGGTTCAACCGACCCTGAAAACTGAAGAAATTCTGCAACATGGAAATGCCCTCCAAGCCAATAAGACTCAAAGCTTAGATTTTAGGTCGAGTGGTCGATACGGCGAACACGTCATGTGACCAAAAGGCACGGTTCACAGTGATGTGAAAACAACAGTTTTCTCACACCGTCATCATGGCTTTCGCGGATTCAAGCACCTTTTCAACATGGCCCGGAACCTTGACCTTGCGCCACGCTTCTACAACCTTTCCTTTGTCGTCAATGAGGAAGGTCGAGCGTTCGATACCCATGTACTTTCGTCCATACATGTTCTTCTCGACCCAAACGCCAAAGGCTTCGGCAAGCTTGCGCTCTTCATCAGCCAGAAGCGTGATGCCAAGCTCATGTTTTTTCTTGAATTTCTGGTGGCTCGCCACCGAATCGGGTGAAACTCCCAGAATATGAACACCGAGCGCATCAAATGCATTTGCGTTTTCAGTGAATGCGATGGCTTCTTTCGTGCACCCGCTTGTGTCGTCCTTTGGGTAAAAGAACAGAACGAAGGGGTGACCTTTTAGACTGGATAACGAAATGGTTTCATTTTCGTCCGACGGCAGTTTGAATGCCGGTATTTTCTTGCCAACTTCGATCATAGCAGTGCCTCTCGGGAAATGTGGCATTCGGCGATCATGATTTGGACACTCGAATAGCGCCAAAGTGCGTGTGCGGCTACCGTTACACCTGCATTCCTGCGTAAATTGCGTCATTGTGCTGATGCAGTGCATGACGTGTAAAACATGCGTTATCAAGCGCGCAAAAGGGTCGGACGCTTCGTATGACGGAACGGCACAAACCACCTCTGCGACCCGTGCGCACAGACGGACATCCATCCCCGCATGGTTCTCAAACTGATCGCACAACGCGCCCGCAAGGCGAGCCGGTCACAGTGCGTCCTGGAGCAGGTTTGCAGCCTGGCTCAAATCCCGGTGTTCCTGATGGACCACCGCGTGGGCCAGGACGGGAAACATCCCGGTCTGCGGTTCAGATTCCACAACCTGCGAATGATCCGCGATATTCTCCCAATGCGATCCAACAGGTACCTGGTCGAACGGCTGAAGAGCGTGGCGTCACGGTCTCCAGGACAGGATCGCGATGGTGGCGCTTGGCCAAGAGATCCGCAATCACTGTTCTTGTGCTTGTGGGTGCTGCTGTTGTTGCTCTTGCGGCATTGCAAATCCGTCTCGGTAAAGGCCCGATTGTAATTCCTCAACTCGTTGGACCAATCGAACGCGGGTTAAGCAAGGAATTCGGGGATACACAGGTTCAGGTCGGCGGTGTTGCGCTCTATCGCGCCGAACAGTCGCGCCGGATTGAAATTCGCATCAACGACCTTCGCTTGATCGACGCATTGGGAAACACAGTGGTGCGGGTACCAACCGCTGCAATTGATATCAGTCGCAATGCGTTGTTGCTCTGGACAATTGCACCGAAACGTATCGACTTGATCCGCCCACGTCTTGTTATGTCGTACACCGAGGGGGCGGGGCTTTCCCTCAGGTTTGCCGGGTTCGATGCGCGGGCCTCTGGCGCGCCTGCCGAAAACGTTACTGCCCAATCTGACATTGCAACGGTCGGTGATCGTCTCAAGAAACTGGCGCAACAAGTGGATGCTGACCCGCGCGAAGCCGTTGGTCTTGTGCAGGTTCTGCAAGATACCTTCCGCACTGCGCGCGAACGCAAGGCATCCACGTCTTTCCTCAAGAGCATCGGTGTTCGTGATGCCGTTGTTGTATTGCGCACAAAGGACAATGAAACAACGTGGACCGCACCGGCGCTTGCGCTTGAGCTACGGCACCAGAGTTCGCGGAGTATAATACGTGGAAACGGAACACTGACGGATGGAACGGCTCCGTGGGCATTTGCGTTCGAAATCGATGACACGCCTGCGCGTGGAGCGTTTCAGGTGCGTACCTTGTTCAAGGACCTGGTGCCACGGGAGTTCGGGCGGGCGGTTCCGTCTCTTTCGAACCTGAGTGCGCTGGAAACGCCGTTGTCCGGACAGGCAGATTTTCAACTGGCGCAAAACGGCAGTATCGTTGCTGCAAGTGCTGATGTTGTTGTTGGCGCGGGGTACATGAGTTCCGGTTCACAAGATGGTTCCGATCGCGTTCTGCTGGACGAAGGCCACCTGAAGTTCGCGTATGACGGTGAACGTGATCTTGTTCGCCTTGAGAAGCTGGACTTGTTGACGGGAGGCGGGCGGATTGTTCTGGCGGGACAACTCTCTCCCGCACCTGGTCGTGGCGATGAGGCCGGTTGGCTCTACGAATTGAATGGCAAGTTGCGGTTTGCTTCGGCTGCAGCGCAAGGTGGGCCGCTGAGCGATATTACCGCGACAGGACTGATTAACCCCAGTGATGGTCTTGTGCGTATCGACCGCATGAATGTTGCCTGGCCTGAAGGTCAGATTGCTGGGCGTGGGCAGTACTCACTCGAAGCCGGCATGTCGTTAACCGGGCAATTGGGCGAGATGTCCAAAACCGGATTGTTACAGGCATGGCCTGATTTTATTGCGGTCGACGCACGCAAGTGGGTCAACAGAAACATTTCGACCAAGTTGATAACTGGTGGTCAGTTTTCCATCTCCCTGCCTCCCGATTTTCGAGAACGCCTGCGCAATGGCAGTGATATCCCGGCTGAAGCTGTATCTTTCGATCTTGCTGCAACAGGGATGCAAATCCAATATATTGAGGGCGTGCCTCCGGTACGTCTGGAAAAAGCGACAGTATCGATCCGTGGCCGTCGATTGCATGTCAAAGCTCCCCGAGGCGTGACGCGACTTCCGTCGGGCAAGACGTTGCGTCTCTCTCAAAGTGATTTGACTATTCGAGATCTGCGACCGGTAAAACCCACAGCGCAGATTTTCATGAAGGTCACAGGTTCGGCAGCGGCATTGACGGAATATCTTGAGTTGAGGGGGATGGGGTATCTTGAGCCGGGTACTGTGCCTGTTGGTGTGAAAGGTAAAGCGGAAGGTATTATTCGCCTGTCATTTCCGATGCATGCTGCACTCACAGATGCCGAAATCAAACTCAATGGAAAACTCAAGCTCACGGATGGTGCTGCCAAACGGGTGTTCAGCAATATGAGCATTGCCGGTGCGTCGGTTGATTTTGACCTCACGGAAAAAGCCGTCGAGGCGACCGGTGATATTCTAGTGAACGGGGTGCCTGCGAAAGTTCGTTGGCTCAGGTTGCTCGATGGACCGGAGGACAAACAACCGCCTCTGAGAATTTCTGCGAAACTGGATGCTGCTGACCGCAAACAACTCGGGTTGAATATCAACCATTTCCTGACCGGGGTCATCGCAACTGACGTCACTATTATTTCGCGCAAATCGAAGTCGCCGCAGATTACTGTTCAAGCCGATCTCACGCAGTCGGAAATTTCGCTCGATTACCTTGCGTGGAGCAAGGCAGCTGGACAATCGGCCATTGCACAATTCGATGTCGTTCCCAAAAAGAACGGTATTTCCGAATTGCAGAATTTCAAGATTGTCGGCGACAGCATTGCAATCGATGGCTGGATTGAGCTTGGCAAGGACAGCAGGGTACGGCGCTTTGCACTTCCAGAATTCTCCATCAATGTGATCACGCGCATGGACGTCAGCGGTGCGCTTGACAAGAATAACGTCTGGGATGTCAAGGTTCGTGCTTCGACATTCGATGCACGCCCCATTTTCCGAAATCTTTTTTCTCCAAAGCGCTTTACGGAGCATGCAGCGCCAAAAGAAGCACGTCGTGCCGGGTTTGTAATCCGCGCCTTTATCAAGAACATGGTTGGGTTCTCGAACGCTTCGGTCAAGGACATGCAGATTGTTTTTGAACGACGTGATGGGAAGGTCACGGGGCTGGAAGCGAATGGTGCACTCGACAGCGGTGCGCCGATCGCCGTGAGCCTGAAGGCCAATGCGTCGAAACGTCGTGTCCTGTACGCCGAAACAAAAGACGCTGGCGCCGCATTTCGACTCGTTGGGTTCTATCGTAACATCCGGAATGGCGAGGCGAAGCTGCAGGTGAACCTTGATGATCCGGGGCTCGCAGATGTGAGCGGTGTTCTGTGGACACGCAAGTTTCTCATGCTTGGCGATCCGATCGTGAATGAGGTCTTGCAGAGCAGCGGGCGACGCGATGACTCTGGAACAGTGTCAGGAATAAAGACCAGGCGCGATGAACGCGGACAAAAGAGAACTGTCATCGAGTTTGATCAACTGCGGTTTAATTTTTCTGTCGGTGAGGGGCAGTTCTTGCTACACAAATCCTATGTGAACGGTCCGGCACTTGGTGCGACCTTGAACGGTAAAGTGGACTTCGATCGTCGGCGCGTCAGTCTTGGCGGGACGTATGTACCGCTCTACGGATTAAACTCCGCACTTGGTTCATTGCCAATACTTGGCGAACTTCTGGTTGGGCGCATTGGCGAGGGTGTGCTCGGCATCACCTTTGGAATTCAGGGGCGGCTCGATAAACCAGAAGTTCTGGTGAACCCTGTATCGCTTGTTGCGCCAGGCATTTTTCGGCAGATTTTCGAATTATCTCCTCAGCGTCAGACGATCACGAGACGCAGACCACAAGATGCGACGCAAAAACGTGGGCGGAAGGTGCCGGACAAGGTTCCGTCAAGCTCCAGTTGGCCGGCTGACAGTCGGAATTGATGTGCAGTGAGATGCAGACGTAGATCGGTCCGCTCCTCAGGTCGGCTGCAACAGGACGTGTTTCTTCTTTCCGTGAGAAAGCTTGATTACGCCGTCCGCGTTGACATCGGCTTCCGTCAGATTGCGTGAGGGGTCTGCTTCCCGCATGTCGTTGATGCTGATGGCATTTCCGGTCACAGCACGTCGTGCCTCGCCATTCGACTTGGCAAGCCCGGCCGCGACGATCGCGCCGAGCAAACCCAGTCCTGTATCCAGGTCGGTCCGGAGAATGTCGATGGTGGGCAAGCCTTCCGCTGATGCGCCTTCCTCGAAGGCTTGTCGGGCTGTTTCTGCGGCTGCGTTGGCGGCATCGCGGCCATGAACAAGCGCGGTTGCCTCCGTCGCGAGGGTCTTCTTGGCGTCGTTTATTTCAACACCTTCGAGTGCTTCAAGGCGTGCAATCTCGTCCATCGGCACCGTTGTGAACAGCTTCAGGAAACGGCCGACGTCCGCATCTTCCGTGTTCCTCCAGTATTGCCAGTAATCGTAGACGGACAGCATGTCAGAATTCAACCACACCGCACCTGCAGCGGTTTTTCCCATTTTTGCTCCCGATGAAGTTGTCAAAAGTGGAGCAGTCAGGGCGAAGGCCTGCGATTCATTCAATCGACGGGTCAGATCTACGCCGGCGACGATATTCCCCCATTGATCCGAGCCGCCCATCTGCAAGCGACAACCGTAGCGTTTGTTGAGTTCGGCAAAGTCATAGGCCTGCAGGATCATGTAGTTGAATTCTAGAAAAGACAGATGTTGCGCGCGTTCCAGACGCATCGCGACGCTGTCACGCTTGATCATTTCGTTGACGGATATCTGGCTACCCACGCGGCGCAGAAGATCAATGTAGTTCAGTTCGAGAAGCCATTCTGCGTTGTCTGCCATGATGGCGTTGCCGTCCTGCTCATTAAATTTGAGCAGGCGCGCAAAAACGGTGCGAATACTTGCCTTATTGGAGTCAATCTGGTCGGCAGTCAGGAGTTTGCGAGTTTCATCCTTGCCTGAAGGGTCGCCGACACGCGAAGTGCCACCGCCCATGAGTGCGATCGGGCGATGCCCGGTCTCCTGAAACCAGTGCAGCATCATGATCGAGAGCAGATTTCCAACGTGCAAAGATGATGCGGTGCAATCATAACCGACATAGGCAGTCTGAGTTTCTGCCATTAGCGCTTCATCCAGAGCTTCGGCGTCGGACACCTGGTGAATGAAGCCACGTTCGGTCATTACATTCAGGAAGTCGGATTTATAGGTTTTGGTCATGATCACAGGAATCTGGAATGATGGGGAGTTGGTGTTTGCCCCTGAGCTGTGGGCGGTTTAGCAGGCGCGAAGGTTTGTGTGAACGCGAAAGGTTCTTTCATGACCGAAACAATGCATGCCATCGGACTGATGAGCGGGACGTCGATGGACGGTATCGACGTCGCACTCGTCGAGACGGACGGCAAGTCTCTTGTTCGACCTGTTGCGAACTTCTCGCGCGCTTACACTTCAGTCCAGCGACAGACGATTGCGAAAGCACTGGTTGTTGCTCGGGATGTGACTGACCGCACGGAGAGACCACCTGTTCTGGCCGAGGTTGAGGCGTTGATCACACAGGCGCACGCCGATGCTGTCACGGCATTCCTTGCGGAGCAGAGTATTTCGGCATCCTCTATCGACCTGATCGGATTTCACGGTCAGACCGTTCTGCATCGCCCTGATCTTGGCTTGACGATACAGCTCGGCGACGGTCAGGCGCTCGCAGATGCAACCGGTATCGACGTGGTGTTCGATATGCGCGCAGCAGACATGGCCGCTGGGGGGCAGGGTGCGCCTCTCGCTCCTGTGTTCCATCAGGCATTGGCGCAGGGGGTGCCAGGGTGGCCGGTTGCTTTCCTGAATGTCGGTGGGGTTGCGAATGTTACCTGGATCGGGCGAGACGGAAAGTTGCTTGCCTTTGATACCGGACCCGGCAACGCCCTGATCGATGACTTCGTGCGGGCGCACTCAAATGCCAATCAGGATGAAGGGGGGGGATTCGCACAGGCTGGAGTGGTTCACGACGACGCGTTGCACGATCTTCTTATGTCTCCGTATTTTGCAGCTTTGCCCCCAAAGTCTCTGGACAGGAATACCTTCGATCCCTCGCCCGTGCAGAACCTGTCCTTACATGACGGGGCGGCGACCCTCACCGCTTTTACAGCGGAAGCTGTTGCGCGGGCGCGGAATTTTTTTATGGAGAGTCCGGGGGTGTGGGTCGTGTGCGGCGGTGGACGTCACAACGCGGCAATCATGTGTGCGCTTGCTGAGCGGATGGACGGCCTCGTTGCGCCCGCAGAGGCGTTCCGGCTGAACGGCGACATGCTTGAGGCGCAGGCGTTTGCATACCTTGCGGTACGTTCAGTCCGTGGCCTCCCGCTGTCGTTTCCAACAACGACGGGGGTGGAGGAGCCAATGTGTGGCGGTGTGGTTGCGGCTGTACGTGCGCGCTAGAGGACGACAGTTCCGTGGATAATGACCGTCGTTGCTCCGCCGATCCAGACTGTACTGTTGCTCTGACGCACATGTACTCTACCATGTCGGTGAATGCAGGTTCCCTGGGCGATCACGATGTTCTCGGACCAGACTCTTGTGTCGTACTTCCATCGCGCGATCGCAGCGTTGAGCGATCCCGTGATGGGATCTTCGCTCATGGTGCTGGCCGGATCAAGGTTGCGGACTTCATACTGACACTCTGCACCGGGCACGTGGGCACCCAGCAGGGTGACGCCGCGAAACTCCAGTCAGCGTTCGGGGAACGGTTTGACTGCGAGAACATCGGCAGTGGAGTTTAGTTACAGAACCTGCCAGTTCGGGCCGTTGCTCAGCTGGGCAGTATTGATGGTATTGTCGAACGGGATCTGAAGTGCTTCCGCAATGTCCGCCACCTGCGGGGCAGGTAGTTTCTCAACGTGAGTTGGTGGCGCGGCAAATGCGAGGTCGCGATCGGACATGTCGATGTCCACAACTCCGATACCGCAGTCCTGCCGGACGACACCGGATGTTTTAGGTTTCCCGCCGCCATGTAGCCATGCGGCGCATGATCCGAGGGTTGGGTGGCCGGCGAACAGCATTTCTCCCGATAGCGAGAAAATCCGGACCTTGTAGTCTGCAGCGTCGGTTGTTGGTGGAAGCAGGACTGTCGTTTCTGCGAGGTTCGTCCAGGTTGCGAAATCCTGCATCTGAGCATCAGACAGTCCCTCACATCCAGTACGACAGCCAGTCCATTCCCTTTGATCGGTTGGGATGAAAAGACATCGCACTGAATGAAGCGCCTGCGCATTTCGATTGTTCTTATTTCCGCTTCTGATCC
>CALHAX010000076.1 GCA_937931785.1 uncultured Hyphomicrobiaceae bacterium
GGAACACTTCGTCGCCGCCATGGCCTTGCCGAACAAGGTCGATGCGTTCCCGAAACTGGAACTGACAGTAAAGCTACCCGAACCGAAAGAGGCTTCGACCTCTGCAGATGGTGACGCCGAAGGTGGCCGCCGCAGACGCAGGCGTCGCGGCTGATTGCGGCAGCTGTAAAGCGCAAAGAGCGCCAAACAATCAGACGGGCATCCTCAATTATCGTCCATTTTTAGTGCGGCGATAAACGCGTCCTGCGGAATATCCACCTTCCCGAATTGGCGCATCTTCTTCTTGCCCGCCTTCTGCTTCTCAAGCAGCTTGCGCTTGCGCGTGATGTCACCGCCATAACATTTAGCCGTCACGTCCTTGCGCATCGCAGCAATCGTCTCGCGCGCGATCACTTTCGCGCCAATCGAGGCTTGCACCGGAATCTTGAACAGGTGACGCGGAATAAGGTCCTTGAGTTTTTCGCACATGCCACGCCCACGCGCTTCGGCCCGATCCCGGTGCACGATGATGGAAAGCGCATCGACCGGCTCGGCATTCACGAGGATCGACATCTTGACCAGGTTTTCAGGTTCATAGCCCTGGAGATGATAATCAAAGGACGCATAGCCCCGCGTGACGGACTTCAACCGGTCATAGAAATCGAACACCACTTCATTCAGTGGAAGTTCGTACACCACCATGGCCCGCGAACCAGCGTATGTCAGATCCTTCTGTCGTCCGCGGCGATCTTCGCACAGCTTCAAAACCATCCCGAGATATTCATCCGGAACAAGGATCGTCGCAGTGATCCAGGGCTCTTCAATCCGCTCCACATGCACAGGATCCGGCATGTCTGATGGATTGTGCAACTCGATCATCTCTCCGTCTGTTTTGTAAATCTGGTAGATCACGCTCGGCGCGGTTGTGATCAGATCGATGTTGAATTCCCGTTCAATCCGCTCGCGCACGATCTCAAGGTGCAACAACCCGAGGAAGCCGCATCGAAAACCAAACCCGAGCGCCGCGGACGTCTCCATCTCGTAGTCAAAGGATGCATCGTTCAGGCGCAGCTTGCCCATCGCTTCGCGCAAATCTTCGAACTCGGAATTATCGACCGGAAAGAGTCCGCAGAACACAACAGGTTGCGCAGGCTGAAACCCGGGCAACGGTTCAACACACCCTTTTTTCTCGTCCGTAACCGTGTCACCGACACGTGTGTCGGCAACTTCCTTGATGGCCGCGGTAAAGAAACCAATCTCACCCGGACCAAGGATGTTGGTCATCTCCTGTTTTGGCCGAAACACGCCAACCCGATCTACAAGATGGCTCGCGTTGGTCGACATCAACTTGATCCGTTGTCCCTTTTTAAGGAACCCGTCGATCACACGTACAAGCACGACGACGCCCAGATAGGGGTCATACCAGCTATCCACCAGCATCGCTTTGAGTGGAGCCTGCGGGTCGCCCGTCGGAGCGGGAAGCCGTTTGACAATCGCTTCAAGCACATCCGGCACACCAACACCGGTCTTGGCAGAGATTTCCACGGCATCCGACGCGTCCAGGCCAATCACATCCTCAACCTGCTGACGGATCCGGTCTGGTTCAGCCGCCGGAAGATCAACCTTGTTCAACACCGTCACGATCTCATGGTCGTTATCAAGCGCCTGATACACATTCGCGAGCGTCTGAGCTTCAACGCCCTGGCTTGCATCCACCACCAGCAAAGACCCGTCACATGCCGCAAGGGAACGGTTGACCTCGTAAGCAAAGTCGACATGGCCAGGCGTATCGATCAGGTTCAGCTCGTAGGTGATCCCGTCCGATGCCGTATAATCCAATCGCACCGTCTGGGCCTTGATCGTGATTCCGCGCTCTTTCTCGATATCCATATTGTCGAGCACTTGCTCGGTCATTTCGCGGTCCGTAAGCCCACCAGTAACCTGGATCAGGCGGTCGGCGAGCGTCGACTTCCCATGATCGATGTGAGCAACGATCGAGAAATTGCGGATACGCTCAAGCGGCATCGTTTCCGGTTTCCCGGTCGCTGCAGGTGAACGAGATTTCGTAGCGGTTGTGTCGGTCATGTGAGCGGTGTAGCAGGCCGCAAGAGCGCGTCAAGCAGCGGATCGGCGTCGCAAGAACGCAGGCGTGAGCAACCAGCGTGCTCGCGCTGCAAAAACGCCTTCAGTCCTCAAGAAATACAGGCTGAACGCCGATCGCATCCAGCACTTTGGCGGCCTCGATCACCCGTGGATCATCACTGGCGACGATACCACTAACGCCCTCAAGTGTCCTTGCAACTACGCGCCCACCATCGTCGTCGACCGGGAACATCACGATTGGCGTTGCCGCAGGTTGAAGCTTGCGGCCCTGTGGATTGGCAAAGGTCATGACCATTCCCCGAATCACCAGATCGTTCTCCGGCATATGATACGCCGTTATGAGTCGCGCCGAGCCCCTGTCCAGCGTAACAAAATGCAGGAATTGTGTACCTGTCGGCACCGTGATGACGCCTGATTGCTCATAACCCTTGTTGTGATCGCGAAAAACCAGGCCACCCGTATCCTCGTCCCACGCGATACTCATCGGATAAACCGTCAGGCGGTCCGTATCGGCAAACGATTGCCGAACACAAACGTAGTCTTGCTCGTAATAGGAATACAACTCACGAGAGTATCCGCCGTACTCAATCCGTGCGAACGTCGCGGCCAACGCCGTCGCATCTGTCGGGTCGATTCCCAGAGCGCGCTCGACCTTGCGCAAGGTCTTGGTGCTGTACTCACCTTTCAGGAGCCTGAAAATCGTGGATTCTCCCACGAGCGCCTTGTCAGCGAGATCGCGCTGTGACCACCCAAGGCGATCAAGATCCGTGCGTATACGTTCGATCGCTGCATTATCCGTCACGTCGCTCATGCCGTCCGCACCTGCACAAATGCCCTCAAAAGATGTATGGTCTCCATTGCCCGGTCGCCTCATCGTCCAGAGCAGCGCCACCAAAAACCATCAAAACGCATTCAAGCTATAACGATATGACCGCGTTGTGACTATGGTCAAATAGGCCAACACGCGCGAAAACAGTGTCCAGAATTGAATATGCATAAGAGGGCGAACCTGATCATTTATTCCAAAAACGAAATACAATTGACATGAAAATCAACTAGGTACATGACAAAGTAAGACGTATTCACCGCATTTGAACTAATTTTGCTCAGTATTCATCTTATCGTGAGTGTCATGCAGATCTCCAAAGGTGATCGTCGACTGAAAACACTCTTGATACAGGAATAAATGCATCGTGAGCGCCCCCAACGCGACCGATGCATTTTGGGGCGCCGCAGAGCAGTCTGCGGCGTCCGTCCATGTCCCCAGCGTCAACAACACACCAGGCTTTAAGGCTGACGGAAGACCGCAGGGCGTCGCCACGATGGAGATGCTAGGCTCTGTTACGAGCAACAAACCGGTCAGGCTTCACTCACCCCGGAACGCGTTGCAGATCGTTAGCAACACGCTGGATGCGCCTTCTTGAACATGACCGACCACACTCCGCCTTCACATCAACGTTTGACGTCCCCACACAATCAGATGGCAGCACACTATGACGTGGTGATTGTCGGCTCTGGCTATGGTGGAGGCGTCGCCGCGTCCCGTCTGTCCCGCGCTGGAAAGAGGGTTGCGGTGATCGAGCGTGGCAAGGAATTCGCAACCGGGAATTTTCCTTCCCGTCTACCGGAACTCCGTCGAGAACTGCAGGTCTCTGGTGGCAAGATGCGGATCGGCGGCGAACGTGGCCTGTTCGATATGCGCCTCGGCGAGGACATTCACGTTCTTGTTGGCTGCGGTGTCGGCGGTGGATCCTTGATCAACGCCGGGGTCGCATTGCAGCCCGATGCAAGAGTCTTCGAGGACGACGTCTGGCCCGGCCAGATCCGTCAGGACGGCTTGCTTGCAGAAGGGTATCGCCGCGCGCGCACATGGCTTCGGCCGGCGGAAGATAACGGTGCCACCATACGTCAGAAATTCAAGGCGCTGGATCGCGCCAGCTCCGCCGTCGGCACGTCTCCCAAACCAGCAGATGTCGTGATCAGCTTTGACGACACAATCAATGCTGCAGGTATCCTGCAATCCGCCTGCACACGTTGTGGAGATTGCTGTGCCGGATGCAACGTCGGCGCAAAAAATACGGTGGCCCTGACCTATCTTCCAGATGCCGTCGCACACGGGGCTGAAGTCTACGCAGAACTGACCGTCTCCCACGTGTCGCGCGAGAACAACGCGTGGAGAGTCAATTTCCGTACTGATCCCAAAGCAACAACAGACGACAATCATCCACCATCGGTCACAGCTGATCAGGTTATCCTGGCCGCCGGCACACTTGGCTCATCCGAAATTCTTCTCCGTTCACGCGATTCAGGCCTCTCGCTTTCAGACAAGGTCGGTGAAGGATTTTCGGCAAACGGCGACATCATCGCCTTCGGTTACGGCGCAACAGAGCCCGTGAACGCCATCGGGACAGGACATCCGCCACGCGAGGACGTTGAGACAGTCGGCGCATCTGTATCCGGACAAATCCGCGTTCAGAACAGCAAGAAACTATCCCACGAAATGTATATCCAGGAAGGCGTCCTCCCCTCCGCACTCGCACCGCTACTCCCGATCTTTTTTGTTCCTGGCGGACGGCTGCTCGGCGCAGCGCAATCCCTGCTTAAAGGTGTCTACAAGGGGCCATTAAACCACCTGCACACCTTCTTTGTGGTCAGTCATGATAGCGGTTCGGGCCGAATGGTCATCGAGGACGACAAGCTCAAGGTCAAATGGCCAGGCGCAGAAGAGGAACCCGTCAACGCGCGTGTCGACGGCGCTCTCAAGTCTCTGGTGGAGAAAAACGGCGGTGACTACATCAAAAGCCCACTCGCGGCTACATCTGTCGGATCGAAACCCGCGACGGCGCATCCTCTCGGCGGCTGCGCCATGGCAACGGATCGCACTTCAGGCGTCGTCAACCACAAAGGCCAGGTCTATGACGGTGCACCAGACGCGCATGACACCGCCGTGCACGAGGGGCTCTACGTGATAGACGGGTCAGTGATACCACGTTCGCTCGGTTGCAATCCGTTGCTGACCATCACGGCACTCGCAGAACGGACCATGATTCATATGGCAGCCGACCAGGACCTGACATTCGACGCACAGCCAGCAACCCACGTGGTCGCGGCGGAGTAGCTGAAATCGAGTCAGGTCGCGCCCGGCAAACCTGGCATCGCAACATACCCGGGCAGACTTTCAACCCGCCGACACCACGCCTGCACAGCGGGCCATTTTGCCAGGTCCATGCCACCTTCGTGGCTCAGCGCGGTGTAGGGATAACACCCGAGATCTGCCAGCGTGAACCGGTCAAGCGACAACCAGTCGTGATCCATCAACCGATGCTCAAGCATGTCGAGTGCATCGCTTGCGGCCTTGGTCAACGCAGCCTGATCGAGCCCGCGCTTGAAGATAATGTTGGCGCGAACCATGGCCAGACCGTTGAACACTTCATTCACGGAAAAAGACAACCATTGCTGAACATCCGCCATCTCGGCCGGTGCATCAGGATAAAGTTCCGGTTTGCCGTACGTGCGCGCGAGGTACACCATGATTGCCGCAGAATCCCGCAGCAGAACATCGCCATCGTCCAGTACCGGAACCTTGTGCAGCGGGTTGAGCGCAACGAAATCAGAGTCAAACTGGTCCTTGTGACGAAGATCAATATCAACGCGATCATATTCCTGCCCGAGCATCGAGAGCAGCATTCGAATCTTGTGACAATTGCCGGAGAGTTCGAAGTCATAGAGTTTCATAGTTGATTATCCCTGTCAGGAGCCAATTACGATTTGGTTGAGACTGGCGTTGGACAACGACTCGGCTTCGTTCTCCATAACCACCGATGTGCGTCCAAGTGAGGCCGCAAAACCCGTATCGGAGTCAAAAATGATCATATGAAGAAAAAACACCATGCCCGGCTGGATGACAACCGGATTGCCAGCGTAGAACATCGGCCAGTCCATCCAGTTCGGCGCAAACGTCGCGCCCAGACTATAGCCGCACGCGTTCATACGTGCGTTGGAAAGTCCGCGTTCATCAAGCATGCTCGCGTGCGCCTGGAACACCTCGCCCATCGTTGCGCCAGGCTTCAGAGCTGCTTCACAGGCCAGAAGCGTGTCGTGCGCTGCCTCATGCAGAAACGCCTGTCGGTCTGAGGCTTTGCCGATCACAAGCGTATTCATCATCGCCGCATGATAATGGCGATACGTACCGGCCCATTCGAGCGTGAGTTGATCCTGCGTATCAAGATAGCGTCGACCGGTGAAGTACCGGCACATGAGGGCACCGTCTCCCGAACCGATGATGAATTCATTTGCAGGATAATCCCCACCACCTTCGAATACGGCAGCATTCATTGCTGACAGAATCTCGCCTTCGAATGCCCCTGGCCCCACTAGATCGATGGCACGTTCCAAAGCCGCATCGGCCAGTGCTCCCGCCTCGCGGCAGTATTCAATTTCCTTCGGGCTCTTGATTAGACGTAACTTCGACACCAGAAAGGATGCATCCTTCAACGCGCAGAATCCATGAAAGCCCTTTTCGAGCGACCGCCCGTTCGCAGCCGTCAAACCATAGGAGTCCCACTCCACGCCCAGTGTCTTGTCACGACAATGATGTTCTTCAAGGATCGACTTCAGATCATCGACCGGATTGGCACCCGACGCGTCACGCCAAACGCGAATATCATCAATAATGGATGTAAACTGGGCCTGCCGGAAATCTGGCGCGCGCGTGAGCAGAGTCATTTTACCATCAGCGCTGAGGTACAGGCACTGAAAGAACACGAAGCCAAACGTGTCATATCCCGTCAGATAGTACATCGACTCCTGACGAAAGATCAGCAGTCCGTCGAGGCCGTCCTGAATCATCGCAGCGCACGCCTTCGCACGGCGCGCTGCAAGCTCGTCTTCGGAAAAATGAATATGCTTCATCGCATGGGCTCCCCAACCACAGACTTGCTAACGCGCCTTTCCCGGCACATCAGCCTGCAACGAAACACGTGTCATGCTCGCAACGCAATCAAAACAGTTCCAAGTTGACGTGAAACAATTTACGCACGGGCGTCATGGTTTCGATCTCGTCATCCAGCGCAAGCATTCCCTTCACCCGCCGCCACCGCTGGCGATGGTGGGTCATGCTCGTAATGGGCAGCGCCTTTCTCGTTTACGGCCTGGCCCTGCTCACCAGTCCGGCGTGGGACAACCGGGGCATCATCAACGTAGACGGTGTCTGGCTCTGGCTCCGCGGTGAAACATATCTGGTGTTCGGTTTCATGCAGGCCCTGATCGGCGGTGGATACATACGCCTGACCTCACGCCCGGCGGAGGCCGTGGCGGTTACTCAACAAGGCATCAGCGTGCGTCGCCTGTATGGAACGCAGCACATCGACTGGCAGGACGTCACGACCGTGCGCAAAGGCCGAACGTCCCTGCTCGTCGCCGCAACGCCGATTTCGCTATGGAAGCTGTTCCTGTGCGACCCACGTCTGATGCGGCTCGACACCACCGTCATCGATGCAAGTGTCGACGATCTGATGCAGCTCATCGAAACCTACAGCGGTGTTCACCAGCAAATGTAAGACGGGCAGCCGTCGACTTACGACTTCACATCCAGCAATTCGACATCGAAGATCAGCGTCGCATTCGGTGGAATGACACCGCCAGCACCACGCGCGCCATAACCAAGTTCCGGCGGGATCGTCAGTGTGCGCTTACCACCGACCTGCATTGTAGACACACCTTCGTCCCACCCCTTGATCACCTGTCCAACGCCAATGGAAAACTCGAACGGCTGCCCGCGATCGACGGAGCTGTCGAACTTCGCACCACGTGCGCCGTTGTCATCCAGCCAGCCGGTGTAATGCATTACGCAGGTCTGCCCGGTCTGTGGGCTCGCGCCCGTGCCAACTTCTGCGTCAGCAATCGTCATGCCTGAAGGTGTTGTTGTCATTTGTTTTCTCTCAGCGCATTGCGCTGCCCTCAATGGAACGCCAGTCGTCACGCGAACGACAGATCGGCCAGGTTGAATTTGATTGCAAGTGATGCACGCTAGGTCATCGTCGGAATCGAGAACTCCGCACCGTCCTTGATGCCGCTTGGCCAGCGGGACGTGATGGTTTTGGTCTTGGTGTAGAACTTGATCGAATCCGGGCCATGCTGGTTCAGATCACCAAAGCCGGAGCGCTTCCACCCACCAAATGTGTGATACGCCAAGGGCACGGGGATCGGCACATTGATGCCAACCATGCCCACTTGCACACGGGACGCAAAGTCCCGCGCCGCATCGCCGTCACGCGTATAAATCGCAACACCGTTGCCGTATTCATGGTCCGTCGCAAGTGCGAGACCTTCCTCGTAGTCCTTGGCGCGCACGACAGAAAGAACCGGACCAAAAATCTCTTCCTTGTAGATTTTCATGTCCTTGGTCACGTTGTCGAACAGACATCCACCAACATAAAATCCGTCTTCGTAGCCCTGCATCTTGAAGTCACGACCATCGACTTTCAGATCAGCACCTTCATCGATGCCGGACTGGATGTAGTCCTTGATCCGCACCGTTGCCTCCGCCGTGATGACCGGACCGAAATCCGCTTCCAGATCTGTTGAGGGGCCGATTTTCAGGCTTTCGACGCGCGGAATCAGCTTATCCATCAGCGCATCGGCCGTTTGCTGCCCGACAGGAACCGCAACAGAAATCGCCATGCACCGTTCACCCGCCGAACCATAGCCCGCACCGATCAGCGCATCCGCAGCCTGGTCAAGATCGGCATCCGGCATGATGATCATGTGGTTCTTCGCACCGGCAAACGCCTGCACGCGCTTCCCGTTCCCACATCCGCGCGCATAAATATATTCTGCAATCGCCGAGGACCCGACAAAGCCAACAGCCTGAATGTCCGGATCATCCAGGATCGCATCCACCGCTTCCTTGTCCCCATTGACGACATTCAAAATACCCGCAGGCAACCCGGCTTCCATCATCAACTCGGCAAGGCGCATCGGTACACCCGGGTCCCGCTCGGATGGCTTCAGGATGAACGCGTTGCCACACGCGATTGCAGGCGCAAACTTCCACATCGGGATCATCGCAGGGAAGTTGAATGGCGTAATCCCGGCCACAACGCCCAACGGCTGACGAATGGAGTACATGTCGATGGCTGGCCCGGCACCTTCCGTATGCTCGCCCTTCAGAAGGTGCGGAATGCCGATCACGAACTCACAAACCTCGACGCCGCGCTGAATATCACCCAGCGCATCCGGGATCGTCTTACCATGCTCCCGTGCCAGCAAGAGCGCCAACTCATCTTTGTTGTCGTTGACGAGTTGTACAAACTTCATGAACACACGCGCCCGCACCTGGGGGTTCTGCGCCGCCCATGCCGGCTGTGCCGCCATCGCATTCTCGACCGCAGCCCGAACTTCATCCTTCGACGCCAGCGGACATTTTCCGGCCACCTCGCCCGTCATCGGCCAGAAGACGTCGCTGAACCGTCCCGACGTTCCCTTGACCCGCTTGCCATCGATGAAATGTTCGAGTTCTTCCGCCATTGCCTGTCTCTCCGCCCAAAACCAAAATCGAATTTTGCCGCACCATATGGGCGGGGCCATACGGGGTCCAGAGGGAAACGCCGTCACATGACACGTTGACGGCGCCCCTCACTTCCCGCAATGCGTTGTCAGAGGGGACAAAGGGGCGATCGGCCATTGGCACCGAGACAAAAATCAACGATGCGGGCCGCCGTCTGGATGGTGGGATGCCTGTTCTCGTTTTCCATCATGGCCATCTCGGGTCGTGAGATCGGTGACACACTCGGCACTGCAGAACTGCTCACCTGGCGCAGCTTGATCGGATTTCCGATCATGGCGCTTGCCATCGCACTGTCACCTGCCGGATTCTCGCAAATCCGTACAACACGCTTTCCACTGCACATTGTTCGCAACCTGTTCCATTTCACAGGGCAATATTGCTGGTTCTTTGCACTTGGCCTCATTCCTTTGGCACAACTTTTCGCCCTTGAGTTCACATCGCCGATATGGGTGGCCGTGCTCGCTGCGCTTCTCCTCGGCGAACGATTCACGATCTGGAAAGTGCTCGCTATCGCGTTTGGCTTTGCAGGCGTCCTGTTCGTCGCTCAACCGGGAACGGGCGCATTCGGACCTGGACAGATCTGGGCCCTGTCATCCGCTGTATTCTTTGCCTGCCAGATGATCGCAACCAAGAAACTGACCGAAACGGAATCCGTTCCCTGCATCCTGTTCTACATGACGATCTTTCAGTCGTTCATCGGTATGGCCGTGCATGGCGGATTGCCCTCTGTCCCACAAGATCTCTGGACATTATCCTGGGTCGTAGCGCTGGCCGTCGGCAGCCTGTGCGCCCACTTTTGCCTGACACAGGCCTTCACCTATGCAGACGCCTCTCTCGTTGTGCCGATGGACTTCTTCCGCCTGCCACTCATCGCACTGGTTGGTGTGACATTCTATGCAGAACCACTGGACCCGTTGATTCTCGCGGGCGGCGCCCTCATTTTCCTCGGCAACTTCATCAACATCCGCATGTCGCGACCGGCATGACGGACTGGAACCGTTGGCAAGGCAGCAGATGAAAACGATCCAGACCCAAGGCGTCCATCACATCACGTTGAATGGGGCCGACCGGCAGACCTCCATCGATTTCTGGGAAGGCGTGCTGGGAATGCCATTCGTGTTCGAGCAACCCAACCTCGACGATCCGGATACAAACCATCTTTATTTTGATCCCGGTGACGGGCGGTTGATCACGATTTTCACCCGCGAGGACCTGAAACCCGACGCAACACCGAATCCGATGGGTATCGGCAACACCCATCACATCGCCTTTATGGTTTCACGCGCAACCTACACACAAGCCAGAGCACGCCTTGAAGAGCATGGGTTCGCGAACTCCGGCGAAGTTGACCGTGGCTTTATGGATTCGCTTTATTTCCGCGAGCCACTCGGTCAACTCCTGGAACTCGCGTGCTACAAATTCGATCCACCGGTTGGGTTCACGCACACCGATGTGCTGCACCGCGCCCACCACATCCGCATCACAGTTGGAGCTGCTGCCATATCAGACGAACACCTTACTGACGCCATTGAAGCTTTGTCCGGCCTGCGAACCGCCCTATAGAGGCGCAACACTCCCCGCACTCCTTTCGGAAATTCCTGACATATGACCTCACTCGCCCCGAAAGTCGGCTTCGTTTCACTCGGCTGCCCGAAGGCGCTGGTGGACTCCGAGCGGATCATCACCAAACTGCGCTCCGATGGCTACGACATCAGCCCGAACTACGATGCCGCCGACGTCGTCGTCGTCAACACGTGCGGCTTTCTCGACAGTGCCAGGGATGAGTCCCTGGAAGCCATCGGCGAGGCCATGGCGGAAAACGGCCGCGTGATCGTCACGGGGTGCCTCGGTGCGGAAGAAGAGCGGATCCGCGAGGTCCACCCGGATGTCCTCGCAATCACGGGCCCCCACCAATACGAAGATGTGGTGCAAGCCGTGCACAAACATGTGCCACCGCGCCAGGATCCATTCGAAGCGCTGGTGCCGGATACCGGCATCCGCCTCACGCCCCGACACTACGCGTATCTGAAGATTTCCGAAGGGTGCAATAACACCTGCAGCTTCTGCATCATTCCTGATTTACGCGGCAAACTCGCAAGCCGCCCGATCGGGAACGTTCTGCGCGAAGCAGAGCGTCTCGCTGCCGCCGGCGTCAAGGAACTCCTGGTGATCTCGCAGGACACCAGCGCCTACGGCCTGGATATCAAGTACGCGGAAAGTGAATGGCGCGGAAAACAAATTCCAGCGCGCTTCTACGATCTGGCGTCGGCGCTGGGTGAACTCGGTATCTGGGTGCGCATGCACTACGTTTACCCCTATCCACACGTCGACAACGTGATCCCGCTCATGGCGGAAAATAAAATTCTCCCTTACCTGGATATTCCGTTCCAGCATGCCAGCCCGGCGGTCCTGAAGCGAATGCGTCGCCCAGCCCATCAGGAAAAGACACTGGAGCGCGTGCTGTCCTGGCGCAAAACCTGTCCGGATCTTGCAATCCGCTCCACATTCATCGTCGGCTTTCCGGGCGAAACCGAAGAGAATTTCACGGAACTGCTGGATTGGCTCAAGGCCGCACGCCTGAACCACGTCGGTTGCTTCAAATACGAGAACGTCGATGGTGCACGCTCCAACACGCTCGACGGGCATGTTCCGGAAGACATCAAGACAGAGCGCTACGGCAGACTGATGGAAACCCAGCAGGCGATCAGCGCATCCATTTTGAATGAGAAGGTCGGCCGCACATTGCCCGTCCTGATCGACACCATCGAAGAGGATGTCGCGATCGGGCGCACTTTTGCCGACGCACCGGAAATCGACGGATCAGTCATTTTCAAAAATGCCGGGAACCTGAAGCAAGGCGATGTGACCAATGCAGAGATCACAGCGGCGGACGCCTACGATCTCCACGCCGTAATCGCACAGTAGCAGTCGCAATCTATCCACGGCTTTTCGTGCCGTTCCGGCGCCATATCCTGTGCGGACTCCTCTGTTTGTGATTCGGTAAGTTCAAAGTGATTCGCGCGCGCTTTCAGCTCAACCGCAGGAGCCTTTCAATGGCAAACTTCCGAACTCACATAGGTGTCGGCGTCGTTGCATCAGGCATGCTCGCGACACTCACCATGGCCTCATCGCTCGTACCGTCGAACGACCTTGTCAAACTCGCGATCGTTGGCACAATCGGCAGTGTTCTGCCTGACATCGACCTTCAGAACTCGCGCGCATCGCAAGCCATGTTCAGTGCACTGGCACTCTTCGTGGCCTTCACGCTGCTGTTCAATTTCGCCTGGAAGTATTCAATCGCGGAAATGTGGATCGTATGGGTCGGTGTGTTTGCCGCAGTTCGGTATATCGGACACAATATGTTTCACAAATTCGCGGTTCATCGCGGAATTTTCCACTCCATCATCGCGGGAATATTTTTCGCTTTCGTCACGGCGTTCGTATTCTGGAACTGCTACGGTTCAGATCCAGCCATCGCATGGCTCGCAGGCGCATTCATGCTGTTCGGCTACCTCGTACATTTGTCTCTGGACGAGATCTACAGCGTGGACTTCAACAACAATCGCGTAAAACGGTCGTTCGGTTCGGCAATGAAGTTCATTGATCGCAAACATCCCAAGGCAACGGCAGGCATGGTGTTCGCGATGCTCGTCGCATTCTTCCTGACGCCAGAAGCCAACACATTCTTTGCAAACCTGACCAATCCGGAAGTTTGGGCTGTACTCAACGAACGCCTGTGGCCGGAAGGGAGCTGGTTCGGCATCATCGCCGACATGACGCGAGTCGCATCAGCAGACATCGCACAATAGCTGAAAAAGAAAAAACCCTGCGGCACACGTGGTACCGCAGGGCTCCTAATTCGATATTACGATGACTTTCAGCAATCGTCACAGTCAACAGCACCGCGTCGTGGCGCAAGAAAGAACAGTTCTTCAAGCTTGATCGTGCCACCAAATTCCTGATTGATGAAACGCCCGACAGTCGGTGTGTAGTTATATTCAGCTTTTGCGATGATCTGCGAGGAATTTTCAAGGATCACTGCCGGATCAAAAGATGAATCGATCTGTGTCGCTGTCACAGTCTGGCCTTTTGGATAGGTACTGGAAGCCGCCGGTCCCGAGCCTGTCTTTTCACGAGACCAGATCACTGTCATTTCGCCGTCATCATCTTTACCGACGTTCAGGACTGTGATCTTGAAGTCGGAGGGGTCGTACAAACCCATCATCGACGTCTTCATGAGGTCGTCCGACAGCTCAAGAATTTCATCAAGTTGCGTTTGACTCACCGAACCCGTTTGCGCAATCAGATCGGCAATAGAGCTTGTTGTGGTCGTCACACGACGGTCGATCATGAGTGCCTGACCAAACTCATTGCTTCCAAGCCAGAAGACAAGAAGAATAGGAATCAGCAGACCGAACTCGACGGCTGCGACCCCCCGAACGCAATCGCGTACTCTGACAAAGGGACGAACGACTGCGGCAAGGCAACTTCGACGTGTTTTACAATGGTTCATGATAATTAACCTCCCGCACCATTAAATGGTTCATTCCGGAATGCGACACTTGCAGACATGATCCGGGATCCGTCTCCCTGATTCGCGAGCGGGCTGATCGGGTATTTGCCTTTTTCCTCAAAGTTCATGACGATTGGCAATTGTGCGATGATATCCCACTTGTAGAACGCATTCACGAGAACGACGGCGCTACCCTGACCTGGCTGGTATGTCCCCTGCCCGGCTCCTGGGGGTTGGAAATTCCCACTTCCGTCCTGATAACTACTAAAGACATCCGTTGTTTTGGCTTCACCAAAATTATTCAGCGTCCGGACATCAACGACCAGCTTCGACTGGCAGTTCGTCAGCAACACAACGTGGTTACAGACTTCTGTTTTGAAGTCATCGAGCGATGCGAAGGCCGCTCCAACCCGAATTTGACGAGATGTTTTCTCGAGTGCATGTTCCAGCGAAACAGTGCCGCCATAAACAAACGCCACCTCGATGGTCATGAACAGGAATGCAAGAAAGGGAGCTGCAACAAAGGCAAACTCGATCGCCGTAGAGCCTTCCTCGTTCCGTTTCAAACGTCGAAGAATGCTTGATCCACGGTATTTTCGCGGTTGTTTACTATCTGTCGTCATATCAGTACGCCTCACAAATCTGATATGGCGCGACCGAGTGTTGTCGCGCGTCAAGCGACAGTAAATAGCAAGCGAGTAAATAAGCCGTTTACGAATCAGAAATTCGCAGTATGCGTCATGCCTCCCAGGCAAACACCCGGGAGACTTTATATATAGTCACGTTGGAGAGCTGCAGTTTACAGCCCCACAACATGAGATCTGGATTGCGACGGAAGCGTAGCTGAAAACTACTCACCGCCTCCCGAACTCTGAGACAGACCTGCAGAGAAGCTGACCTTATCCTGTGAGGATTTGGCAATCTGGCCGTAATATTCAGTGTCATCACCAATTTTAAGTGTGGGCTGACATTTCGGGGCGCAATTATAAGTCCGGCTCACACCACCGCGCGTCAGATTGACGATCTTCTGATCATTCGAGCTCACAACCAGTTGCCGATCGAGAACAACACGACCAGCACGATCCAGGATGATCAGGTTGGTTGTACCAAATGTCTTGCCGGTGATCGCAAGCAATTTGCCATTCTGGATTGTCACATCTGCGATCGACGGGTTGCCGACAATCACATCCGCTGCTTTTTCTTCAAGACGCAGCAGGCGAACCTGATCATATTTCACAACAAAGTCGCTGCCATCGTCGGCATTGGCGGGAGTCGACGTTGCACTGAACAGGACAATCGCACTTGCGATGCCCGTCGCAAAGGCCGTCAGGCGGGTCGAAAAGGGAGTCACGCGCTTCAACATGGTTCGGGTCCTCAAACTATACCGATTTCACTCAGTTAGCCTGACAATGGTGAATGAAGTCGTAACAATTGACTCGGAGTGAGAAAAAATAGTCATCGCGCAGGAAAGCATTCCATTGTGCAAGACATCGCACCACTCAAACAGATCATTGTTCGATCACAACAAGCGCAATGACTCTGGAAACAATAGTAAAAATACTTTTTTAAGCAGGATAATCAGAATTCAAATCCGCTTGAACAAGTAAAGAACGTCAAATTTCGAAAATTTTACAAGTATTCATAACGGATTTCAGATGAAAATCTCAGTGTAAACTAAAAATAAACCAAGAAATCTCAAGTAAAAGCCGTAGCTTGCCGCATTTTAACTTCATGTTAGCGTGTCGAGCCTACATTCCAATGCAGTTCAGGGGCACAACACGAACCCCACTGAAACGGTTCAGCAACTGAGCATTTGCAGTCTAAGAGTCTTAGTAACGGGAGAATACAAAATGAAAAATCTGGTAGCACGCTTCAGCAATGACGAGTCCGGCGCAACAGCAATCGAATACGGCCTCATCGCAGCAATCATCGGCGTCGGCATCATCGTTTCTGTCAACGCAGTTTCGACTGGCCTCGAAACAACGTTCACGACTGTTGCTACAGAGCTGGGTGGTTAATCCACACGCTTGATGATCACGTGATCATCGCACAGACGACGGGCCGCCTGCTCCTTGGAGCTGGCGGCCTTTTTTGTCTCACCGCCGCAGATGGTGCGTCACGCAGGGCTTACAATCGGACATGGGATTCAAGGAGCCGCTAATTGGTAACAACTTAGGCCAACGTTTACTTCAACCGACTAGAGTCTGGAAAGTAACAACAGCCCTTCAAGCGACGAGGATTCCACCGTGCAAGACATTTTGTTGTACGTCGCATTGTGCTTCTTTCCAGGTTTGATCGCCTTTGCAGGTTCCATGGACCTGTTCACAATGACGATCCCAAACAAGATTTCCCTGGCACTCATTGCAGGCTTTCTGCTGCTTGCACCTTTGATGGGCTTCGGAATTTATGACATCATGATGCACCTCGCGTGCGGTGTTCTCGTTCTTTGCGTTACAGTTTTCATGTTCGAGATGGGCTGGATGGGTGGCGGAGACGCCAAGATCTTCGCGGCGATCTCTCTCTGGCTCGGGTTCGATTTTGTAGGAAGTTTCCTTCTCGTTGCCGCCATCGCTGGCGGCGCGCTCACTATAGGCCTGCTCGTGTTCAGAAAAATTCCACTACCGAACATTCTTGAGCGTCAGGCATGGCTGGCACGTCTGCATCACCCAAAGACTGGTATCCCCTACGGCATCTCAATCTCCTTCGGCGCTCTGGTGGTCTACCCGAACACACCTTGGATTCTTGGAACACTAACGTAGTGCGTCGCAGCGTTGGTGAATGTGCAATGGGCGAGATACCCTTCAAGCCTCTCGCCGCGCAATGCTCCCAATAGATCCAGGCACCTGCCTGCTCATCCAGCATTGCGTTCATAGCCTCGCACAGCCCCAGACACGCCCTCGCCGCGCGCTGAATGACTGACATATGTCACGTCGAAGTGCCTGCCTTTGTGGAATAAAAATCTTCATACGCCACAAACTGTATCAGAATCGAACACCCATTAACTGCACATTGACCTTTGTGTCCGATCATCCAACTCAATTCAGTTTGATTGGATGTAGGGCCGAAGGACCCAAAGTGTATGAAACGGGCTCGGATTGTCGTCCTTGCAATTGCATTACTTGCAGCAGGCGCAGCAGCATTAATCGCAAAGAGTCTCATTGGCGCGAAGCCTGAGACCAAGGTCGTAACCAAGACAGACTACAAGACGTCTGAAGTCCTGGTTGCAAATCTGGATATCGGACTTGGCGAATCCATCCAGGCCAACGACCTGCGCTGGCAGGCCTGGCCAAGCGACGCCATCACAACCGGCTACATTGTAAAGAGCAAGCGCAACGCGGCACGCAAGGAACTTTCCGGTTCCCTTGCTCGTGCACCTTTCCTGGCCGGCGAACCGATCAAGGAAAAAAAGTTGATCAAGGCCAATGAAGGTGGCGTCATGGCTGCCATTCTGCCAGCTGGGATGCGCGCTATCTCAACGCAAATCGCACCGGAATCTGCGGTTGGCGGCTTCATTCTTCCAAACGACCGGGTGGATGTCATCCTGACACGCCGCGATCGCAGCGGAAAGAAAGAGCAGCATGTCAGCGACACGCTGTTTCACAATGTTCGGGTTCTCGCCATCGGTCAGGTGATTGAGATCAAGGACAATGAGAAGATTGCAAACGGCAAAACAGCAACGTTGGAGCTGACCCCACGTCAGGCCGAGTCGCTCGCCCTCGCACGCTCAATCGGAGAAATTTCGTTGGTTCTTCGCAGCCTGACGGACTCCCGCACGAGCGGTAAGGGAGTTGCCGGCAACGTCATCAACGAACGTTCAAACAGTGTCACGACCTTGCGCTACGGCGAAAAGGCCCAGGCATTTGGCGTCAAGTAATTAAATTCCAGTTTGTAGCTCGTGAGAAGGTCTGAGCGATGAGAAATAAAATGCGTAGTATATGGACCGCAACGGCAGTGTGCCTGATCGGTCTTCTTGCAACAGGTTTGGGCCCTCATGCCAACCCACTAAAGGCGACGGCAGCCCAGGCTGAAGAAGGTTCACAACATAAATCTGTACTTCACGTCTCGGACGCTTCGCTTCCCGCACAGCGTACAGTCCGCATCGCCGTAAACAAGTCGATGATGATCGAGTTGCCGCGCACACTGCGTGACGTCGTAATTTCCAATCCGGAAGTCGTTGACGCCGTCGTACAAGCGTCAAACCGCGTCTATCTGATTGCCAAGAAATATGGTCAGTCGAACGCATTCTTCTTCGATTCATCGGGTGAAAGAATCCTCGTGCTCGAAATCACGGTGGAAGTGGATTCCGCACCGCTGGCCACGATGTTGAAACGGTTGATCCCAGACTCGGACATCACGGTCGAAATGCTGAATGACACTGTCGTTCTGTCCGGTTCCGTCATGCGTCCGGCTGATGCCACACGCGCACGTAATATTGCATCACGTTTTGTCGTACCTGCAGGCGGCGAGGCTGACACTGTCGCAGTCAACAAAGTTGTCAACCTGATCTCCGTTCTTGGCAAGGAACAGGTGATGTTGAAAGTCACAGTTGCCGAACTTGAGCGTGAGTCCATCAAACGTCTTGGCGTGAAATGGGGTGCAACCTCTGGCAGACTGAACTTTGGAACCAACACGGCGTTTCCTTTGACAAACGGTTCAGGGGCCAACAATTTCCTCACAGGCATAGCTGGAGGAAACTGTAATGGTATCGCAACCGTTGTTGCCGGTGGCGCCGCCGCTCTCACACCAGGGGGCACAGCAACGCTTCCAAATGGACTGAGCTGCCTTCAGCAAAGCGTAGAAGCCTTCGAACGTCACGGCCTGCTACGCACTCTGGCTGAGCCATCACTCACGGCAATTTCCGGTGAGACGGCCAGCTTCCTTGCAGGTGGTGAGTTCCCTGTTCCTGTCGGCCGGGATGAAAACGGCATCACGATTGAATTCAAGCCCTTCGGCGTCGGACTGTCCTTCACACCTTTCGTGATGTCCGCGAACCGGATCAGCCTGAAAATCAACACCGAAGTCAGTGAACTCTCCAATGAGGGCGCAATCCAGGCAGCCGGTATTTCCATTCCAGGCCTGAAAGTTCGTCGCGCCTCGACTACGGTTGAGTTGCCGAGTGGTGGATCGATGGTTTTGGCTGGATTGATCTCTGACGACACACGTCAGAACATCGACGCACTTCCCGGTCTGCGCAAGCTTCCGATCCTTGGAACTCTGTTCCGCTCACGGGACTTTTCCAAGCAGGAAACGGAACTGGTCGTGATCGTAACGCCCTATGTCGTCAAGCCGACAGCACGCAAGGATCTGGCTCGCCCAGACGACAACTGGCTGCCAGCATCTGACAACAAAGCAAACTTCCTTGGACACATGAACCGGATTTACGGCCGCGAAGATGCCGTACCGGCTGGTGATTACAAGGGCGACGTCGGTTTCATCATTGAGTAACTGGTGACAAGAGGAAAAGAATTATGTTTGTATCCAAGTACACATCCAGAACTGCCAGTCGCAGCAAGTCGCCTCTGTCAGTCATTTTGACCACTGCCACTGTGGCAGCCATCGGACTGAGCGGTTGTCGCGGACATACGGCAGGGTATTCCCAGCTTCGTGGCACCGTTATTGCCGACCCAAGTGCGCGCCATCCGATCTCGGTGTCCAAGGCACCAGTTCAGATGGACATCGAGGTGCCGCACGGTTCATCCGGCCTGACCCGGTCGCAATCATCGCGCCTGAAGGCTTTCGTTGCACGCTTTCGTTCTGAAGGCGAGGGACAGATTATCGTCTCTGCACCAAGCGGGGGGCGCAACGAATACGCGATCGTGAATGCAGTTTCCAATGTACGCCACGTTATTCATGGCGCGGGCATTTCAGGGCATGCCATCAGCATGGAACCATACTACGTCGGCGGCAACTCTGACGCACCCATCAAGGTTTCCTTTACGACTCTTGTTGCAAAAGGTCCTGACTGTGGCCGTTGGACAGAAAACCTCGGTGACTCGGATCGGAATACGAACCATGGAAACTTCGGTTGCTCGCAGCAGCACAACCTTGCCGCCATGGTTGCCAATCCAAGGGATCTCGTAAGTCCGGGGCATCTCGATCCCCGCTCAGCAAGTCGACGCGATATCCTGGCCGACAAATGGGCCAAAGGCGAAACGACAGGTGCACAGAAGTCTGAAGAAGAACGTTCAGGCTCAATCAGTGAGGTTGCGAACTAAATATGAGCAACGTAGCTTATACTCCTGAAGTAGCGGATCTTGAAGAGGACCGGGTTGAACCGGTCCTTGCCGCCCCTTCCATTGAGACAGCGCATCAAGCGCCCATCGACGAATTTGCGGCGCCTGCCCCACAATTCGATGAATCAAGTTCCGTTGACCCGTTGGCTGCACACGCAGCAGGCGTCGTCGTGGAAGAGAATCCTGAACGGGCACGTCCTATTCCACGCATTTCGATCCAGGCATTTTGTCAGGATCAACGCACTGCTGAATGTTTGCAATCGGCCTCAGGGGATCGGCGCCTTGCCAAGGCTCACGTCTCTGTCCATCTCGGTGGCACGGCAGCAGCGCTTGCAAATTTTCAGGATGCTCCGACCCCCAACCTGATCATCATTGAATCCATGCAGGCCCGTGAAGGTATGCTGGCCGAACTCGATCAACTGGCTTCTGTATGCGATGCAGGCACAAAGGTCATTGTCATTGGCCATGTCAACGATGTGATCCTCTATCGCGAGCTTCTGCGTCGTGGTGTGAGCGAATATATCGTCGCGCCTGTGACCGAGCTCAAGGTTATGGAGAGTATTTCCAACCTCTACAATGACCCTGAAGCGGACCCGGTCGGTCATGTCTACGCGTTTGTAGGCGCAAAGGGCGGCGTCGGATCGAGCACAATCTGCCATAACGTAGCCTGGTCATTGTCCCGGGAACTCAAAAATGATGTGGTGATCGCCGATCTTGATCTTCCATTTGGCACAGCAGGTCTGGACTTCGACAAGGATCCTGTTCAAGGCATTGCCGACGCATTGTCTTCGCCAGATCGACTTGATGAAGTGCTGCTCGATCGTTTGCTTGCCAAATGCACGGAACACCTGAGCCTCTTTGCTTCACCTGGCACTCTTGATCGTGATTACGACATTGCGCCGGAAGCCTATGAGTGGGTGGTTGATGTCGTACGGCAGAATGTGCCGTACGTCGCGGTTGACATGCCTCATCTGTGGACTCCTTGGAGTCGTCAGCTTTTGACGCAAGCAGATGAAATCGTCATCACGGTCGCACCTGATCTGGCAAACCTGCGGAACGCCAAGAACCTCGTTGACTTGCTCAAGGACCGGCGTTCCAATGATAATCCTCCGCATCTGGTCATCAATCAGACCGGCATGCCAAAACGCCCTGAAATTCCTGCAGCAAAATTCGCAGAAGCACTCGGGTTGACGCCTGCTTGCGTCATAGAATTTGACGGCGAGAGTTTTGGAATGGCGTCGAACAACGGCCAGATGATCGGTGAATTCGCTGAACAGGCGCGTGCGGCAGAGCAAATGCGGAACCTCGCACTGCGTCTCGTGAAACGTCCTGAGCAGGTGATTGAACCAACGTCGAAACTATCGCCATTCCTCGACAAATTTAAAATCAAGAAATAGGGACGTACGCAGATGTTTGGCAAGCGAAACACAAGCGGTGGCGGTGAGCTGAAACAGGTCACCCGTCCGGAACCTGCTGCACCAGTGGCGGCAACACAAGCACCTGCGCCCGTTGCTCCGGCGGCCCCCGCCGCCGCAGCTCCTGTTCCTCAGGCACCTGTTGCACCAGCACCGACACCAACGCCACCTCCTCCGGTAGCGGTCGAGAAATCAGTGCCTCGACGGTCAGAGGAATATTACGACGTGAAGACGACGGTCTTCAACGCCTTGATCGACACCATCGACCTGACACAGCTTGCGCAGCTTGAGCAGGAAGCCGCACGCGAAGAAATTCGAGACATTGTCTCGGAGATTATTCAATACAAGAACGTTGTGATGTCCATCGCAGAGCAGGAAGAACTGCTTGAGGACATTTGCAACGATGTGCTCGGTTATGGCCCTCTTGAGCCACTTCTGGCACGCGACGACATCGCCGACGTGATGGTCAATGGCGCCGAACGCACATTCATCGAAGTCGATGGCAAGGTGCAACTTACCGGCGTGCGGTTCACCGACAATTCGCAACTCATGAACATCTGTCAGAGGATTGTGAGCCAGGTCGGTCGACGGGTCGATGAATCAAGCCCGATCTGTGATGCGCGTTTGCCAGACGGTTCACGCGTCAACGTGATCGCGCCACCACTCGCGATCGACGGCCCCGCGCTGACCATTCGGAAATTCAAGAAGGATCGGTTGACGCTACAGCAACTCGTCAACTTCGGTTCGATCACACCAGAAGGCAAAACGATTCTGGAGATTATTGGTCGGGTTCAATGCAACATCCTGGTCTCGGGCGGCACAGGTTCCGGGAAAACAACGCTCCTCAACTGTTTGACAGCGTTCATCGATCAGGACGAACGGATCGTAACCTGTGAAGACTCGGCCGAGCTGCAGCTTCAGCAACCGCACGTCGTGCGCCTCGAGACCCGCCCGCCAAACCTCGAAGGCGAAGGTGAGATCACAATGCGCGATCTCGTGAAAAACTGCCTCCGGATGCGGCCTGAACGAATCATTGTTGGTGAGGTGCGTGGCCCGGAAGCATTCGATTTGCTGCAAGCCATGAACACGGGCCACGACGGATCAATGGGTACGTTGCACTCGAACAGTCCACGTGAGGCCTTGAGTCGGCTTGAATCCATGATCATGATGGGTGGCTTTGCCCTCCCCATCAAAACAATTCGCGAAATGATCACCGGCTCCGTCGATATCATTGTCCAGGCAGCGCGTCTCCGCGACGGTTCACGCAAGATTACGCACGTAACCGAGGTTATGGGCATGGAGGGGGATGTGATCACACTACAGGATCTGTTTCTCTACGATATTCAGGGTGAAGACGAGGACGGCAAGCTGATCGGTCAGCATCGCTCTACCGGAATTGCACGACCAAAATTCTGGGATCGCGCGACATACTTCAAGGAAGAAGGCCGTCTCGCAGAAGCACTGGCCGCATCCGAGCAACGTCAGCAGAACACATAAGCCACCGGAGATCCGAATGTTTAGTCATGAAGTCATTCAGCTTTCCGTTATCGTACTTGCTGCGATAAGTGTTGGCTTGATCGCATATGTCGTTGCGTATCCATTTCTCTCTGGAGAGAAAAAAGCTGAAAAGCGCACGGCCGAAATCGCAACGCAAAGCCGACGGTCTGGCTCTGTTCGTACATCCGACGCAGACAATCTTGTCCACCGCAAAAAGCAGGTGCAGGATTCGATGCAGGAGATCGAACGCAAGCAGAAAGCCAAGGGCAAGGTTACGCTGCGCACCCGCCTGGAACGCGCCGGGCTGGATCTGACTCCGCAAGCCTTCTACATCGGCAGTGTTGTCCTTGGTCTCGGTCTGGGACTTGGCACGTTCATCATGGGCGCACCCATTGCCGCTGCAGCCGGTGCAGGATTCGTGGGCACGCTTGGTCTGCCGCGCTTCCTGGTGAACAAGAAAACCCAGATGCGCCAGAAGAAATTCATCAATGAATTCGCCAACTCGATTGACGTGATTGTGCGCGGTGTAAAATCCGGTCTTCCACTCAACGAGTGTCTCGGCATTATTGCCCGTGAGGCACCGGAGCCGGTGCGGTCCGAATTCTCGGAACTTGTGGAACAACAGCGCATCGGCATTCCACTTTCGGACTGCTTTGACCGGATGATGCACCGCGTGCCTCTTCCCGAAGTCAACTTTTTCGCCATCGTGATCTCGATTCAGAGCCAGGCGGGTGGTAATCTCGCCGAAGCACTGGGCAACCTGTCAGAAGTCTTGCGCACGCGCAAATCGATGGCCGCAAAGGTCAAGGCGATGAGCTCGGAAGCCAAGGCCTCCGCCGGCATACTTGGATCCTTGCCGTTTGCTGTCATGGGCATGGTGCATCTGACGTCTCCAAACTACATCTCGTTGCTGTTCACGGATCGGATGGGAAATTTCCTCCTTTTGTGTGCCGCTGTATGGATGACCTTTGGCATCCTCACCATGAAAAAGATGATCAACTTCAAATTCTGATCCACGAGACCCTTGTCTCGCGGCCCAGCAGTACAATCTGGTTCAAGGACGAATAGAAACATGCAGGCGATCATTAACACCGTTACCGATCCACGCGTCCTCTTCATGGCGTTGATCGGCGTCACGACGTTCCTGACAATTGTCATGATTGCGCTTCCGGCCTTGTCCCGCGATCAGGCCAATAAACGCATGAAGATCATGGCACTGGAACGCGACAAGATGCGTGCAGCCCGGATCAATGACCTGAAAACAGAGGCCGCAGGCGGCAGCCTGCGGAACGAGAGCAAAGGCACGCTCGCACAGATCGTCGACCAGCTTAATCTCCGAAAGATTTTCGAGTCGGAAGACCTCGGGAACCTGATGAAGATGGCCGGTTTTCGAGGACAGCGACCGCTCGTTATCTTTTTCTTCTTCAAGCTGGCAACCCCCATCATCGTATTCCTGATGACGTTCGCATACATGTTCTTTGCGTACGAAGGCGAGATGATCCCGCTGATCAAACTCGCAATCTCGATTGGCGCCGGTTACATCGGTTTGTACCTGCCGACGGTGTTCGTGAAAAACATCATTCAGAAACGTCAGGATTCGATCAGAAAAGCGTTCCCGGATGCACTCGACCTGCTGCTCATCTGTGTGCAATCGGGCATGTCCGTCGAAGCGGCATTCGGCAAGGTATCTCAGGAAATCGTCGCACAGTCGCTTGAGCTGGGCGAGGAGCTGACATTGACAACTGCAGAGCTGTCCTACCTGCCAGAGCGCCGCCAAGCATTCGAAAACCTCGGCAAACGCACGGGCCTGCCAGCAATCAAAGCTACAGTCACAGCACTGATTCAGGCCGAACGTTACGGAACACCAGTCAGTCAGGCGTTGCGTGTCATGGCCAAGGAAAATCGCGACATGCGGATGTCCGAAGCAGAGAAGAAAGCGGCGGCCTTGCCTCCGAAACTGACGGTCCCGATGATTGTCTTTTTCCTGCCCGTACTTTTCATCGTCATCCTCGGCCCCGCCGCCATCCGCGTGAGCCGGTCGCAGTAAAGCCAGCACGGGCATCGCGCCCCGACACCAAAAACACAACTCAAGGGAGGTGTTTCAAACACCTCCCTTTTCTGTATGCTGAGCTGTATTGCGCCATCACCGCGATCGCCAACGCCAAGAACACGAGATAGTCTTTCAACTCAAAATGTCGAATAAACATCTCGAATTCACCTTCATGGTTCCATTGCCATCTGTCGACCGAGCCATACATCCACATCCATCACACCGATAGAACACAACCCTCGGCAGACGGATGGCAATAGATTATGGACCCAATGTTCCGTTGTGATGCTCCACGCTCTCCTCACCCATCATCCCGGCGGATGCCGGGACCCACGGGACTATCAGACGCGATGATTGTCACGGGACGACGTCGGTGGTGGGAACGAGGTCTTTGCGTGGCTCGATGTCGAACATTGACCGAACACAAGTGGATACCCCCGTGGGTACCCGCATGCGCGGGCATGACGGATGGGGGTGGCGATGTATTGGGGACCCAATATCACTTCAGGGTGTTGCACACCCACCATTTGTTATCCTTGGGAATGTCCCCAGGACCCATCGTTCGACGCCTTTCCCACATCCCCCACAACCGTCATCCCGGCGCAGGCCGGGACCCACGGGACTATCGGACGCGATGACTGTCACGGGACGACATGTCGGCGGATGACTGCATCCATGGGCTTTGCGAAAGTGCTGGGGGTTAGAAATGGGTCAGCACCCCGGGCTCGGCAAGGGTGTCTTCGACAACGTCGAAACGCCGCGGTGTTGCTGCTGTGCGGATAGAGGTGCGTCAGTCGCGATGCTCCTGACACCCCTGAGATAAGCCGAAAATCGTTTGTGCGGGGCACTCCAAGACGTGCCATGACCGTTTTGGTCATGACGCGCCCTCTCACTGCGAACACATGCATCCCGGCGCCTTCGAAAAATCGAAGCCGCCCCAGTGAGCGCCACTTATTTATTCACACGGACGACGCAAAGCATTTGCCCCGCCTGCCTCCTGAAGCAACTGCACAGGGAGGCCCCACGTTGGAAGACCGTAGAACTCCGGAGGTTGTGCCTTGCGGAGCCAAAGACGCATGGCACGCAAACAAAAAAGGAGGCGGGCTCAAGTGAACCCGCCTCCTTGAATAACAATATCGGTGCCGCCAATCATATCGCATCAGTGGCCTGCGCCGACTTCGGCGGCTCAGGACGCATCTGCCGTTTGTGTTTCCGTGGCCCACGGTGTGATGCGTTCAGGTTGGGCTGTTCCGCGAAGCGGCGATGTAGAGGCTGTCGTGGCCCAACCGGAGGAAGCAGACGCTGCAGAAGAACCAACCGCCGCAATGGTTCGTGGCGCGGACTGCGGGCTTGCCTTCACCCACCGCTTCAGGAATTCCGTATTGTCCTTGGCCTTGCCGTCGTCGCGATAGACCGATTGTGCAACAGTTTGCGACTCGTTGAACTTGCCTTGCACGCCAAGCACCAGGGCCAGATTCTGTTTGATCTTGCCAATATTCTGGCCACGTGCTGCGGCCTTGCGCAACAACTGTTCGGCGTCATCGATATCGCCGTTCAAAGCATACGCCAGAGCAAGGTTGTTCAGAAGTGGCGGGTGCGCCGGCTTGAGTTGAAGTGCGCGGAGAAAATATCCTTGCGCTTGCTTGTGCTTGCCCTGTTTAGCAAGTCCAGCACCCTGTGCAGATATCAGGCGCCAATCTGGGTTACGTGGATCAGTGGCACGCCGAATGAGTTTTTGTGCAAATTCAATCTGCCCCATATCAACGGCCAGGCGGGCGTATTCCGACGCAATCGCACGGCTTTTCGAGTTGGAGATCGAGGCATGCCGCAACACTTGCAACGCCTTCTGTTTTTCTCCTTTAGCCCGCAGATTACGTGCGTAAGCCACAGCCGCTTTCTCATTGCCCGGGTTCTGGGCAAATTCCTGCGACCAATACTGAACAGCCTTGTCGATCGGCGTTGCATTGGCCTGCAGCGGAACGAATGGTTTTGCCGTAGTGGAAGAATTAAGACTGGCGAGAGATCCATCGCCACCGGTCGAGGCGCAACCACCAAGGGCCACCGCCGTAAGAGCCGCAACCAGGGAAAATCGACCCACATTTGCCAGACGGGTCGCGCAGTTGGGCCTTGAACGCATAAGCTTACTGGTAATCATCACTCTATCCTCTCATCGCCCAACACACAGGCGAATCACTCTGAGTGTCAGATTATGGGACGAGAGGTAACAAAGGATTAAAGCCGACGGATCACACACGTCACATCGTAATCCAGTGCGCAGCGAGCACCGATTTGCGTGGTGCCTCAATGCCTAGTATGCGAACATATCATTGCTGATTGAAGGTGTACGACATGCCCGATAAAGATATCTATAAAACGGCTCAACGCGCCGCCGAAAGCATTATTCCGTCGAGCGCAAGGACAAGCACCATCCCCATCACTTTGGCGTCATCCACGTCAAGTCGCAGCAACCTTTCAGATCTCACAAGCGCGCAACGTACATTTCTGAAATCATCCGGATTCAATTTTGCTGCCGGTGATTTCATCCTTCTGACAGATGAAAAAGGAGATATCGCACGTGTCGTGTGCGGGATCGATGGGCCGTCGAGCTTCTCTTTGACTGACAATGGGGCCGACGCGTCTTCATGTTTCTTCGCAGGAACCTTGGCATCCAGACTCCCACAAGGTGATTACAACTTCGCGTCTGATATGCCGAACGCAGCACTTGTGGCTCAGGCCTGGACTTTGGGATCGTACAATTACGACCGATATAAATCAGACTCGGCTCCCGTCAAACGACGCCTGAAACCAGGCAAGTCCGTTGATATTGACAGGGTTCGCGACATCACAACGAGCGTATTTCTGGGGCGGGACCTCATCAACACGCCGGCCAATGATCTCGGCCCTGACGAACTTGAAGCGACAGCACGAAGTCTTGCCAAGGCCCATGCCGCTAAGATCTCGGTAATCACGGGCGATGATCTTCTCAAAAAGAACTTCCCGATGATTCATGCCGTCGGTCGCGCAAGCAACCGCCCCCCGCGTCTGATTGACATGCAGTGGGGGAAAAAATCGAACCCGGCCATAACTCTTGTCGGCAAGGGAATCGTATTCGACACGGGTGGTCTCAACATCAAACCCGGCAGCTCGATGACCCTCATGAAGAAAGACATGGGGGGCGCTGCAACAGCACTCGCAACGGCAGCCATGATCATGAGCGCCGAACTGCCGGTTCGGTTGCGTGTGCTCCTGCCAGTTGCAGAAAACAGCATTTCGTCAAACGCCTACCGACCCGGCGATGTGCTTGAAAGCCGCAACGGTATGACAGTCGAAATCGGCAATACGGACGCAGAAGGCCGCCTTGTCCTCGCGGATGCACTGGCCCTTGCCGACGAAGATAAACCAGACGCTCTGTTCTGTTTCGCAACACTGACCGGCGCAGCCCGCGTCGCACTCGGCCCCGACCTGCCTCCGCTGTACACCTCAACGGATGCGCTGGCAGATCAGATCCTCGCAGCGGCCAATGCCGTTCACGATCCCCTGTGGCGCATGCCGTTCTGGGCCCCGTACGACCAGACTTTGCATAGCGCCGTAGCGGACGTCAGTCATATTTCCAATGGTCCTTTTGCAGGCTCCGTGACCGCCGCGCTGTTTCTCAAGAGGTTTGTAAACAATACGGACAACTTCGCCCATATTGACCTCTATGGCTGGGTTCCTGTCGCGAAACCCGGATGTCCAAAAGGGGGCGATCCGCAAGGCGCGCGAGCAATTTTTGAATGGGCCCGACAGAACTACAAATAAGACAGGCAATAAAGATGGAGCAGAACAGCCCAGATCCGCGATTGAACGCCTTTCGAAGCGATCTTGCAAATGCAGCACTTCGAAATCAGGTCAAAGCCACCAGCTATGTCGATGGCCAGACAGCGCAACTGGCCGCGACAGCACCGGTTCGCAAATCTCCCTCTCACGACGCCATGTTGCTCACTCAAGGTCTGAGGGGCGAAACCGTACAACTGTTTGAATCATCGAGTGGCTGGGCATGGGTGCAACTTCAGCGTGACGGATATGTTGGATATGTGCCCACTGACACGCTCGCACCAGGCATCTCGTTCGCAACACATGTTGTTACCTCGCCCAAGGCACTCCTGTTTCCGGCTCCCGATCTCAAGACACCACCTATAGGGTGTTTCTATCTCGGTTCTGAAATCACTCTTGGAGCCCCAGACGGAGAATATATTTCCGTTGCGGGTGGTGGCTATGTTCACAACCGCGCCGTAGCTCCAACCATGACAATCGCTCACGACTACGTCTCAGTAGCCGAACGATTTCTTGGCGTACCGTACCTCTGGGGCGGCAAGACCGCGGATGGCATTGACTGCTCAGGTCTTGTTCAAGTCACCATGCAGGCATGTGGCAAAGAATGCCCACGCGATAGTGACATGCAAATGGCAGAAACCGGAACATCAATCGGAACAGATACCAGGCCTGAATTGCTGCGCCGTGGAGATCTGGTATTTTGGGATGGTCATGTTGGCATCATGCTGGACGAACATCGTTTGCTCCATGCCAATGCGTGGCACATGGAAACAGCAATCGAGCCGGTGAGTGAAGCCGTAGAACGCATCGAAGCATCAGGGAATGCTGTACGCGATGTTCGGCGTCCATAACGGTGGGTCATCGAACGATCACCCACCGTAAAACATCTGACACGTCTATAGCTTGCCGACGAGGTTGAAAAAGATACCGCTATCATCGAACGTCTGGTCCGCGAGATCATCCGAAAATTCGCCGAAGTTGTATCCAACACCCATTTTCACGTTCTCTCCGACATGACGGTAAATCGCTGCCAGGAATCCGGTTTGCGTAGTTTTAAGCTCCGGTGTGCTGAGAACACGTGCTTCCAGCAACACGTCCCAGTGCTTCACAACATGCGCATCAAGGCGCAATACGCCAAGATGCGCTGACGACGACACGAACGTATTGGAATTCCGACTGACAGAGACTTCTCCATACCGTGCGCCGTACTTGCCGCCCAACGTGATGTAATCGTTCATCTGATAGGATACATCTGCCGAGATAATATGACTACGTTGCGCAGGACCGTTTGTACTCCCCGAAGCGTTCACCTGATCGATACCAGGCAAGTCATAGAGATAGGTGTACTTGAACAACGCATTCCAGTCATCGTTGTCGATCGGTCGGTAAGCTGCTCCAAGTGACGCTTCTACATAATCTCCGTCAAGAATGTCCGCCTGATTGGAGTTCGAGAATGCTGCGTCAAGATTAGCGAGCAGACGCCAGTTCGGATTTTGCTTCACCTTGATACCGGTACTGATCAGGTACGTATCGCGATCCTTCGTTCGGTCTGTTGAATTCTCAAACCGCGCCTCACCTTTCAGTTTCCAGGCGATCCGCTCTTTCTCCACATATGAAACGGACGAGGAAAGAGCCACACGTGAAATTTCCTGGCCTGCGCTGTCCTGCACATCGCCATACTCGATCCCGCCATTGACAACCCAAAGCGCTGACGGCGTGTAAGTTACGCCATACGTCGTACCGAGCGTGCGTTGTCGCCCGAAGATATCGTAGCTGTTCTCGGCATAACCAGACAGCGTATCGGTATAACGTGTCTTCGCCCCGATAACGACGTTCCCAAGGTCAGTGCCCTGTAGCGACGTGGCTGTAGAAAGTGAACGCTCCGGATCAAGTCGATAACCTGCATAGTAATGATCATCCGGAGTCTTGTCGTACTTCACACCGGCAAGCGCACCCCAGCCAATACTTCCGTTCGACACTTCACCCTGTAGCCAGATTTTTTCCGTAACACGAACTTCAGCACCAGCCCCGATGCGGTCATTCACACCAATATCTTCGCTCTTCCCCACGGTGCCATGAGCGAAGGCATAAGCTTTCAGGTCATCATCACGCTGATAGGTGAACCGCAGTCCAATGTCATTCCGGGAGCCTTCCCCTTTGATCTGACGGTCGTTGCGAACGCGCGTATGCTTGAACCCCAAACCAACCGTGAAACCAGGGACAAACTCGAACTCGACCTCAGCATCGCCTTGACGCCGATGAACGCCACCCGCATCCTGAAAATCTTCATAGTGAAAGAGGTAGCGGAATCCATCTTCGATTTCGATGTCCGCATGCGCCCCGATCGTCTGTTGAGTGACAGAGGTATTGTAATCAATCGAAGAAAATCCTGCTTCGCGCTTGTCGTAGTAAGCACCAACGGATCCTCGAAGCGTGTCGCTCATGTCTGAGAGGTCGACTTTCAACTCTCCCCGTCCGGCGAACGCCTTCGTTCCGCGCAACCCTGCGGTCAAAGTCTGATCAGTGGTCAAACCACCGTTTATGGATTCCGATCGACCAAATCCCGGTCCTTCACTCCGTGCTATTTCACCATGAAGGTAGGAATTCTTTCCAAGTTGAAGCCGCAGATCGGCAGCAACCAGTTTCTGGTCGACAGGTCCACTTTCTTCCTTGATCGCAGTTCCACCGAGTCGCAGACCATCGAGGATCCACGCCTGCGCACGGCCGCCGTAGGAGTAACCATCCGTATCACCCAGTGCCGGTGTATATTCGTACTGGACAACGAGGCTTTGTGCATCGTCGCCAAGTGGGTTGTTCTGCACAATCGGCCCACTGCGAACTGTTGAGTTCAGTGGCTTGTCCAGAATGATAACGCCCTGAATATAGTCAATCTGGTAATCCGCACCATAGGCCAAAGCGCGTCGAGATCGAACAATGCGCGTAATGGGGTCGCGAACTTCAATCGTAACTGTTTCCGAGCCACGCGTGATGTCCTGCCTGGACAGGAAATAGGCTGACCCACCTGTACCGCGAAGGATGTCGCGCTGAGGCAGGGTGCCAGGCTGGGACGCATAGGCCTCAGCTTCGTATCGCCGCTCTCCGTACGACGTTGTGTCTTCCGAGCGGTGTCGCACGTGCGCACCGTAAAGTCCGCGTTCGTTCCGCGCAAACTCCGTACCAGAAATCGTAGTCTTGAAGTTCCCCCAGAGAACATGACTATCACCACGTTCAAGGCGGACATAGAACTTACCGTTTGTAGGAGCATCCTCTGTAATTTCCGAGTCGTCCCCATACACTGGATAATATTTGTCTGGATCGATCCGCCGTAACAATTGGCGAGGATCTTTTGAGTCCAGTCCCCTGAAGATATTTTCAAGATCATCTTCCTGCGTATCGGCAGCCGCTGTCAGGAGGTAGCGTCCGCGAACCTTGCCCTTCAGATAGAAAGCCAGACGTCCTTTGGCATAAACCCGCTCGAACTCGCCAGGCTCCGTTTCGCGCAACGCCCGGTCACCAAAGCGGCGACCAGCCGTTAGGTCAGCGAGGCCTACGTAGAACCATTCGTTGTCCGGAATGTGGATATCGCGAGTGATCGCCACATCATTCTCGTGTGGATCCGCAACACGAACATCGATCGCATGTTGCCCTGGCGGCAGAATTTGCTGAGAAACAAATGCTCCATCACTATCCACGGGAATTGGCCGACCCATGGCAAACGCACTGGCTCCAGGCGGCACGTTACGCCCGTAGACCGTGACCGCACCGCCATAAACTGGAATATTTCTCTTCGCAGTGCGATCTTCACCATCACCAGCCGAGACCAGTTCATCTGGCGATGTCCGATGAGTTGGCAACTCTCGAGATGTCCGTGACAAAGTCAGAGGTACGGTTTCGTCATACCGCCCGAGATGATCCAGTACGCGCAATACGTAAGTGTAACGACCACCACCGTCCTCAGGCATGGTCCAAACGGCACGTCCACGTGTCACCGGAATGATCTGGATCGGTGTATCGTTGAGTTTCCGACCTACTTCCGTGATATGGACTTCAGCGCGCTCGATCCAACCCGGATAGTTCGTCGTGGCAACAAACGTGATTTCTTCTCCAGCTCCAAAGCTGTGACGTAAATCTATCGTTGCAACGTTCAGCATCGGCTTGACGCCGAGACCATCAAATTTCACTTGCAGGTCAACATCATTGAGGTCCACGTCAGCGCGGCGCTGCGCATCAGCAGACGTATCATTATCTGACTTGACCTCATGAACATGATGTCCACGCTTCGGCGCACTACCGGCAATACGATTTCCATCAACACTGATTGAAAAACCGCCAGCACCAGGATCGTCTTCCCCTGTGAGATCCTGTTCCGTGTTCCGTCCGACAGGAATATCCGTGACACCACGCAGATCCGCCACAGCAATGGCATCAGATGCCACAGCTTCTGACAAAAATGCCATCGCAAGCCCGGTCGTGAGCACTAGCGCGAGGACAGTCGGCGCGGTTGTCTTGTATGTTCTGGACATTTTCATCTCTTAACGCCCCCCAACGATCTTGGTTTCGACGTTGAGTGGAAGGTCGCCTGCCGTGCGTCGCCAGTTTTCATTTATGACACCGGTGATGTGCCGAAGTCGTTCCAGTGCAAGTTTCCGGTCATATGTCCGCGTGTGATAGGTGATCCTCAAAATGGAAGGCTCACCGGTGTTCATCTCGGAAACCAGTTTGCGGATACCCCGCAGCAGGCTCTTGTGAGGTTCAACGCTGTCCACCCGGAATGCTTTCGCGTTCAGGTCGACGCGAACCACACGGGAAATCGATGCACCAAAGTTCAGCTTGGTGATCTTGCCACGTGTCAAACGCACGACACGTGGATTTTCCGAAGTCATCCTGTAGCCACTTGGAAGTGTGCGCGTGTCAAGCTTGAGAATGAAGTTCGAACCAATCTTGGCATCCGGGATCGCGGCACACGGGACATGAAAACGACCATGCTTGTCAGTCGTGATCAAGAGGCCCTTGACCGATGCAACCCGCACACCTGGCAGCCCAGGCTCACCCTTGTTCTGATATCCATTCCTGTCCAGATCATCAAAGACCTTGCCAATCACCTCGCCACAATCGAACACATGCTCGATTTCGCGGCGAACAACGGCGCGGCCAATGCTGGATATTCTCCGTCCAGAGACCGGGTCCTCGATCCACGCCAGGTTAACAAACCGATCAGCCGTTGCCCCTGCACCAACACCGAGCAGGAACGTCACCGTGATCCGAGAGCCCGGAGCAAACGTCTGATTTGCCCACACGAGGCGTCGCCCAACCTGCGCTGGTTCCGTCGCAACACCATTCACGATCGCCGTACCAGGCCGGTAAGTGAAGCCTACTGGCAGGAAGTCCGTGATATTGACGTTCACCCGCGGAAAAACATCCGGATTGGCGATCGTGATGGTATACGGGATGACATCGCCAATACGCGCAGTCGCACGCCCCGCAACCTTGCTTACAATCAGACCACCGCGTCCATTTGGTGAATTAAGTTCCACATCAGCTGTACCGTTGGCCTGAGGGATCGGACTGCCATCAAGAGGGGACGCTCCACCAGCCACCACAGTGTTTGTGAAGACGCCAGTACTGAGCACAGGCGAGATGTCAACAACATACTCGAACGTTGCAGACTGGTTTGGATCAAGGTCGTAGCCGGAGCCGACCACATTCTGGTCACCAGCTCCATTGAACCCACCATTCGGTGTGACGACGGCACCGCCCGTTACAGCAACTGTGGTGATGCTGACAACATTGTGACGACCTGCTCCAAACACCGAGTTCAGATCATCGGTCAAAATCACATTCCGGATCGGCACGTCACCAGTGTTCCGTACAGTAGCGTGATACGTCACACGACTATCACCATTCGGCTGCGTATCAGGACCAGCAGCAACGCGTTTGTTGGTCGCAATTTGCGGTGGCGCGCAGAATTGCAGTGGAATGTTATTGTTGAACAGGCTTGGGTCGCCAGCCTCAATATCAAACTCGTTGAAGAACGGGTTGCCACCAGCAGTGAAGTCGGAGAGCTGTCCAGTATTCTGAATTTGTCCTCCACCAAGAACAGCAGGGTCTGTCGGCAGGAACGTTGTCAGGTCAAGAGCCGAACCAGCTGTACGCGTAGTGCTCGCAATACCTGTTGAAGGCAAAACATAACTCAGTGTGTAACGCCCAGGTGCGGAGACAAAGAACTGATAGTCCCCCTGTGCTCCATCCCGAACAATAGTGATGTTGCTGCTTGTCCCGATACCTGTCTGGGTTCCAAGCGGTCCTGTAACAGAGATCTGTCCACCCGTGAGGATTCGACCGTTTTCCTGGCAGTAGAAGTAACCTGTAGGATCATAATCATCCCGATCACTCACTCCGTCTCCATCACGATCCACAGTGTCGGATTCATTGGTATCTGGCGCACCATCCTGATCCTGATCCTGTACAGGATCGGGGGTTGGGTTGGTATCGTTCGGATCTCCTGGTGTCACAACAGGAGCATCAGACTGAACGGGAACGGGTGTCTGATCTGACCGACCAAACGCCGTATTGCCCTGGCCCTCTGGCGCGTATCCAGAACTGAAGTTCACCCGAAGAGTGATCGTTATCGTACCGACTTGTGCTGGAGAAAGCGTAGCAGCACCGCTGATCAACTCATTTGAACCCGTTCCATTATAGCTCCCATCCACAGCTCCACCGGTAAACCCGGCAAGCGTCACTGTCGGTGTGCCAACAACGATTCCCGGTGTCAGCGCGGCAGCGAGATCATCTGATACGCGAACATTAGTCTGCGTTACGTTGCCAGTGTTCTCAACATCAATCCGATAAACGAGATCGTAGATATAAGGGAATTGCTGCGTGACGGAGACAAGTTCCTTGTCAAGGTCAAGCTCGGGCGCACCAATCAATGGCGTTGCCGTTGGATCATCATTACCAGCGGTTGGTGATGTGTCATCCGATCGGTCTGTGATGGCCGGACCTGCAGGCGGTGTGCCCGTGGCCGCCGCTTGGTTTGAGACGCCACCACCATCTATATCAGCCTGATCGATGGTGTAAGTCGCTTCAAACACAACCGTGTCTGATCCGACGCGCAAATCTATAATGGATGGATTGCCGCCAACGTTGCTTCCACCCGAAACGTAAGTCGGAGTAGGCAGTCCACCTGTGCCCGTGAAGTCGACCGCGCTTTCAGAGACACCAATATCAGTCAGCGTAACGTTGCCGGTGTTCGATACCGTATACGTGTAGGTAATCGTATCGCCAACACCAAGCCGCCCATCAGGACCAAGGTTGACGTTCGACGTTTTGACGAGCCCGATACCAGGAGTGCGCACCAATGTAGTGCTTGTAGGATCGTCCGCCCCAACGATCGTGCTGGTATCATCCGACAGATCAGTCACGGACGCGCCCGTGATTGGGGATCCGGTCGCCGTAGCCTGGTTCAGCACACCACCGTTGTCGATGTCATCCTGTGTGACCATATAGTTCGCTGTGAACACGATCGTACCTGCACCCACCGCAAGGTCCGCAGCGTCAGCATCTCCGTCAAGATCCGCCCCACCTGAAACATAGATCGGAGCAGGGAGTGTGCCGGAGCCAGTAAATGTGATGGCCGACTCAGTCACAGCCACATCGTTCAACGTCACGTTGCCTTCGTTACTTGCTGTATAGGTGTAGGTAATAATGTCCCCAGCGTTGAGCGCCCCGTCAGGCCCCATATCGATCACGGACGTCTTGACCAGTGCTATGCGAGGCGTTCCGACCAGTGCTGTTGTTGTCGGGTCATCCTGTCCGGCAACTGTTGAGCTTTCGTCCGAGTTGTCTGTTACGGGGGCACCGTTGCGTGGTGTGCCTGTGCTCGTGGCCCGGTTTGTCACACCGCCGTTGTCAATATCCGCCTGCGT
>CALHAX010000077.1 GCA_937931785.1 uncultured Hyphomicrobiaceae bacterium
ACGATGGAGAGTTGGCGGTAGCGCGGTACGGCCATCATTGAGAGGGCGACCTGACCGAACGTCTCGTGCACCTTGGTGCGGACCTCGGTGATCTTCTTGACAATTTCTGGGTCGAGTTGCTTGGCAGACGGATCACTCGGCACTGGTGTCGCCGCAGCGGCGAGGGTGGTTTCCCCGTGGCTGGCGCTTCCGTTCGGTGTGGCGCCGTTGGATGTGCCATTCGCACTGCCGTTCGTCTTCGGTGGTTCAGCCTCTTGCTTCACTTTCAACTCAGGTTTTTTCTTGCCAAAAATCACAACAACACCCCACCACAAATTTAATACTACGCAATGCTTCGTCGTGCCCCACGGAGTTCTGCAAGTCAACGGCAATTAGCACGTTTGACTCAGACGTTATAGGGTGGTGGTCAATCATTTGGATGATATCTTCTGGTGAAATAGTTGCGGAGTAATGATTGATCTGTCCGCATCAAAAAGGCAGACCAGTAGCCCCCTTTTCTTTTTCAGAGGTCTTGGGAGGCATCTCACCTGCTCCACTCTGCGTTACTCTTGGTCACCTCTGTCTCCCGGCATAAAATCCATCGTCAACCACAACTGTCATACCGGCGCAGGTCGCGATCTACGATAAGCTGAGGCATGACGGATTGGTACGTTACGCATGATTTTCGATGTGGAAATCCGGCGTCGAACTTTGTGAGACAGACGTGGACCGCCACCGTTTTCAGGCTGTTGGCCCGGTTGAGCGTGCAGACGTTCGATCCCTCGACTGGTTCGCAGGCTACGGCGATGTTTTCGCAACCCTGAAATCGTGTGATCATGTCGTCCTCATATGTTCTTTCATTGTCGAACACGTGGCTACTTCGTCATTCGCTCAACAAGCCATTGCGCGAATGTCAGAGCCGCAAAAATCAATCCCATCCAGATGACGAGATCAAAAACATCAAATGAAGTTCCGCGGAGAATACGACGCAGAACGTCCCCATTGGGAGACAGGATCTGAATGTCCCAAAGGCCCCTGTTGCTCCAGGGCAAGGGCCATAACCAGAAGCGAGAGATGAAGAGTGCACTTGCCCCAAGCAGTACAACGCTTAGATATCCGATTGCACGTGTCATGACATCGATGCTTTCTTCATGGCACACGCTTTAGAGACGAAAGGTCCGCTTTGAGCAGATGCAGGTTTCCGCGTTTTTCAACGGTTCCTTCAAGTGATATGAATTGGGCAACATGATGGAAAAATTTGTTGTCCAGCGCTTCTCCCTCCGAGTTTACCAGAAGGAAAAACCGGGTGCCATTAACGGGGGCTGATGACACGAAGATTGGTGGCGCACCATTGATGAGGCAAAGGTTGGCGCAAGCCTTGTGAGACAATCTTCGCCCAGGGCGCATCGTTCCTGTAAAACACTTCCCATCGCATATTTCCCCTGACAGGCGCCATCGCCCGAGGAGCTTGGATGACGGCATTTGTACGCTGCCGGCGACTTTCTTGATACCGTTGCGTCCACCCCGTAATTGCAACATTTCAATGTTACCCCGTTTGATCGCGACCCCGCTAATTTCAACGAGTTCACCATCGAGCGGTGTTGTTCGGGACTGCACGCCGCGCTTTCCATTGCCCGACAACAACACCGTGCTACCAGTGGGGATTCGTTTCGTGCCCTTGGTCACGTGGACAATTGGATAGGGTGAGGCTTCCAGAATACCAATCAAAGTCTGGCGTCCCCAGTCAAAGCGGAATGCTCCATCTCCTGGATCATCTTGCGTCCCTCCGATGGTCAACGCTAGAGCTGCAAAGCATCCAAGCAGCAACGCGACTGTTGCAATCAAGAACAGCTTCAACCCCTCCGGCACACTGAGGTATCCGACAAAGAACGGATCTTTTTTACTGCCACTCATTGCATGTGCTCCGGCAGTGCGGTTGGCTCAACGAACATTCCGGGCTCGTTTGCATTCGGGTCAACCAGTACGGTCGTTTGATCAAGCTTCAATCGATATGTTGGAACCATTTCCGTGAATGGAGCGGGAGAGCGGCCGTCTGCAACCCGATACTGAAATCCATGCCAGGGGCAGGTCACGCATCCATCAACGATACGTCCTTCTCCAAGCGGACCATTTTGATGAGCGCAGGCGTTGGCAATGGCCGATAGCCTGGCTTTGTGTCGGAAGACGGCGACACGGTCGCCATTTGGCAGTTTTATGATCTTTGCTCGTCCTTCCTCGATGTCTCCTGCATCGCCAACAATGATCCAGCCTGCATCTGCATTGCCCCGCTTGTCGCAACCTCTTTCTTTCCAGGCCGCAAGGGCATGGAGCCCACAAACCAGTGCTGTGGAGAGGCCAACCACAATTGCAAAAATGGAGTTGTCCTGACTTTGCAATGACCCAAGCGCGATATGGCCTACAACGGCAGCAAACGCGGGATAGATCAGAAAGTGCAGCGCTTTCCAGAGGCGCGGTGTCAGGAAATTCAACCAGAAATCATGACTGGTTGCGGCAAGAATTCCGAGGCAAATCAGTCCGGCCAGTCCGAGCACCTCGAACGGAAATCCGAGCACCTGACCATAGCTCGTGTTTGCACCCAGCAGGCCTTCAAGTTTCGACTGGGGGGCAAAGTTGAAATACCAGTCCATAACAAACATGGCATGAGACAAGGCAATCACGGATGTCAAAACGCCAAAGTGACGTCGATTGTAGAGTAGGGGAAGAAAACGTGCATCCAGTCGCGCCAAAGGGCCGATGCAGAGGATGATGGTCAGCAGGAGAAATGCGCATGTGCCAAAAGCCCGTGCGCGCACGATTGGTCCATCGGTAGGGCGGGCATGATCCAGAAACATCGGTGCGACATTGAGAAAACTCAGGATGTAGAGAACGACCATCCCGATCAAGACGAGATCGTACCCGTACTTGTTCGCGTTCCATTGGACAGGTGTGTATTTCACACTCATTGTGACACTGCCTCGGCAGGAGACAATCGCACGGCGGGAATGTCCGCGGGCCAGGTTTGTTTCAACAGCATCGCGGTTACAAAAATTGCCGGAATCGCAAAGAACAACACCAGCCAGACATATCCGTGTGCCGTACGTAAAGGTCGATAACGTCCAAACCCTTCAGGCTTGTTGCGCTCCAATACCGCGATCCGCCAAAGCACCAGGGGCCATATCAGCAAGACGCCCGGAATGAGGAGTGGCCTGAAAACATATGCTCCTCTGGCATTCTCATCGATGCGTTCGATACCCACCGTGAGGAAGTAGAAGGCCACTGCGGCACCGAAATAGAGCCACCATTCCGCGAACATGAGAACATTTGAAACGGTACCCATTCGTCAACCTTCGTTGATCACGTTGATCCAGAGTTCTTTTGACAAGCCTTAGTCCCCGCTCGCAAAGTTGTCATCGAAGAACACGGGATTTGCGTCATCAATTTCGTGATGGTGCTGTGAAGATGCGATACTTGTATCGTTCATCATACCCAGGGAAACAAACAGCAATGTCAGATACAACAGAATTGGACTGGATCAAGGTTGCGGACGCTGACAGCCTTCCAGAAGGTCGTGTCATGACAGTTACCGCGCGTACAACCTCGCTCTGTCTGGTTCATTTCGACGGCCAATGGGCTGCGATGGATAACCGTTGTCCACACCAGGGAGGCCCGCTGGGCGAAGGCTCAATAGAACGCGGCATCGAAGACAAGTGCTGGATCCGATGCCCATGGCACGGTTGGGACTTCGATCCCCTCACCGGTAAGCCTCCGGGAGGTCACGAGGACTCGGGGCAGGAGACCTATCCGGTCAATGTTCGATCCGATGGCATCTATGTAGGCATGACTGCAGAACCCGAGCATGCGCGCACTGTGTCGGACGTGATGGCGGAAACCATGGTGGAATGGGGGGTTCAGCGGGTATTCGGGATGGTTGGACATTCGAACCTTGGACTTTCCGATGCAATACGCCGCGAGACGCAGCGTGGCAGGCTTTCCTATATTGGCATTCGCCACGAAGGGGCTGCAGCTTTCGCCGCATCCGCATATGGGAAGCTGACCGGCAAGCCCGCTGCCTGTCTCACAATTGCAGGCCCGGGAGCCACCAATCTGTTGACCGGCCTCTGGGATGCCAAGGTGGACCGTGCCCCCGTGCTTGCGTTGACCGGACAGGTGCAGACACAGGTTTTTGGCCCTGGCGCTTTTCAGGATATCGATCTTTCATCGGCATTCGAGTCGGTGAGCCGGTTTTCTCAAACCGTCCTGCCAAACTCCCGGCACGCTGAACTTATGTCACTTGCTTGCAAAACTGCACTGGTCGAGCGTGATGTGTCACATCTGATCTTCCCGGATGACATTCAAACGCTCCCTTCAGAGGAAAAACCAGGTCACCCCCAGGGGCGCATGACACAGTCTCTGGTGCGTCCTTCTGAAGGTGATATCGCCAAAGCAGTGACCGCTATAGCGAAAGCGCGTCGTCCAATCATCGTGATGGGATACGGCGCGCTGGATGCACGTGATCAACTGATTGAGATGGCCGAGGCACTCGGAGCGCCTGTGCTGACGACGTTCAAGGGCAAGGGCTTGATCGCGGATACGCATCCCTGTGCGGCTGGTGTGCTTGGACGCTCCGGAACGCCGATTGCGAGTTGGTTCATGAACGAGTGTGATCTGATTATTGCGCTTGGATCATCTTTCGCAAATCACACCGGGATCGAACCGTCGAAACCAATCATTCAGGTGGATTTCGACCGCATGCAGTTGGGCAAGTTCCACTCGGTCACCTTGCCAGTGTGGGGCGATATTGGCGCCTTTTGTGAAGCCGTTTGTACGGATGTCCCTCAACGCGTTGATGCTGATGATCAAATCACGGAACTTGCCGAACGCTGGCGAATCTGGCGCGCAGAGAAGGAAGACAGGCGGAAGGACGACCGTGGCCAGGGCTTGAATGCGGCTTGCGTGTTCGCAGCGCTGACTGATGCTTGCCCGTCAGATGCCGTGATCGCTGTTGATGTGGGCAACAATACGTATTCGTTCGGGCGTTATTTCGAACCATCAGGGCAACGAGTCCTGATGTCCGGGTATCTCGGTTCAATCGGGTTTGGTTTTCCGGCCGCAATTGGCGCATGGGCTGCCACGCAGGACTTTGAACACTACAAAGGACGAAAAGTCATTTCGATATCAGGCGATGGTGGCTTCGGTCAGTATGCGATGGAGTTCACAACGGCTGTGAAGTACGGCATGGATATAACCCACATCCTCCTGAACAATGGCCAGCTTGGAAAAATCTCCAAGGAACAGCGCGCGGGTGAATGGCCTGTCTGGGAAACAGAATTGCAGAACCCCTCTTTCGGTGCTTTTGCCCGCTTGTGCGGCGGGTTCGGCGCACGTGTTACGGAGGTTTCGCAACTTGCAGGAACCCTCCGTGAAGCGCTCGCAACGGACGGTCCAGCTCTTGTGGAAATCATAACAGATCCGGAGCTCGTTTAATCTGGGATGTCGGCACAGGTGTAACCGACATCTGATCCACCCGATCACTATCGGGTTTCAGCTAACGTTCTGAAACGGGGGCTGGCAACCCAGAGGACAGGATCTTCCGCTGCGTATTCTTCGACCTGTTTGAGAATCGTATCGAACCCGATTGAAGCGGCGTGGTGCATCAAACCACCACGCCAGCACGGAAAGCCGTAGCCGTGCACTGTGACGAGATCGATGTCCGTTGCGTTTCGGGCAATGCCTTCGTCGAGGATGTTGCAAGCTTCGTTGATCATTGCTGCGAGGAGGCGGTCGCGGATTTCGTCGTCGTTGAATTCGCGACGTGTCACCTTGGCGAAGTGCGCCTCCTCGACGATCAGGTCTTCCAGGAGTGGGTCCAGTACTGCGCCACCGCCACCGGGGTAACGGTACCACCCCACAGATGCCTTGCGACCAAGGCGACCTTCTTCCACCATTCGGTCGGAGATTGTCACGTAGCGGCGCTTTGGGTCGCGTGTTGGAGCCAGACGTTTGCGATTGGCGTAGGCAATGTCGAGGCCAGAGAGGTCTTGCGCCATGTAAGGCCCCATTGCGTAACCGAACGCGACCATTGCATCGTCAATCTGCCAGGGCAGCGCGCCGTCGAGGAGCAGGATGTCGGCAACCTCACGATAACGCGCGAGGATTCGATTGCCAATAAAGCCATCGCAGACACCGGCAAGAACAGGAATTTTGCGGAGCTTCCTCGCCAGTATGAATGCCGTTGCAAGCGCATTATCACTCGTGGCTGTGCCTTCCACAATCTCAAGCAATTTCATGATGTGCGCCGGACTGAAGAAATGCAGTCCAAGGACACGGTCCGGATTCTCAAGTTCTGCGGCGAGCAGGTTGATGTCCAGGTAGGACGTGTTGGTTGCGAAAATGGCATGGGCGGGTAAATTTTTTTCCAGACTTGCGAAGACCTCCTTCTTGGTTGCCATGTCCTCGATGACAGCTTCGATCGCAATGTTTGCTGTCGGGAGATTTTCGAAGCCCTCGCCAATTTTCAGTGTTTTACGCTGTGCCGTTGCTTGTGTTTCTGTCAAAAGTCCGCGTTTGATGGCACTCTTGAACAGAGTGTCTATGTTGTGCGTGGCGCGTTCGATCGCGTGCGCATCGGTTTCAACGATGTGTACTGGTATTCCAGACGCGTTTAGCGCGTACGCAATGCCGGAGCCCATGGTGCCGCCGCCCACTACGATGGCGCTTTTGATCTCGCGCGGTTTTACGTTTTTGAGATGGGCCGGTATTTTGGCGCCACGTTCAGCAAAAAAGATATGGCGGAGCGCGCGTGCCTGATCTTGCTGACGCAGATCCAGGAATGTTTCGCGTTCTACAGCGGTGCCGGTGTCGAAGTCCGTTTTGCTTGCCTGTTCGACCAGTGCAATTGCGCGAAGTGGTGCGTTCTGTCCACGCTTGCGCTTTTTGGCAACGTCGAGGGCGGATTGAATTGCCTCAGCGTTTTCGTCTGGAGATGGTTGCGCCGAAAGGGGTGGGGTTATGTTGATTTTGGCTATGTCAAGATCAAGTGCGGCTGATAGCGGATCCTTGGCGAGTGCGTCGATCATGCCCAGGTTCAGGGCTTCGCTGCCTTTGACGATACGACCTTCGGAAATCAGTTGAACGGCCGTGGCGATGCCGACCAGGCGCGGAAGGCGTTGCGTCCCCCCTGCGCCTGGCACAACGCCAAGGGTGACTTCTGGCAATCCGATTTGGCTTTGCGATGTCGCTATGCGGTACTGGCAGGCGAGTGCCAGTTCGTAGCCACCACCGAGCGCAGGCCCGTCAATCGCGGCAATGACTGGCTTTCCGCAAGATTCGATCTGTCTGATCACGTCGGGAAGGTGTGGTGGTTCCGGCGTTGTATCGAACTCGCGCGCGTCTGCTCCGGCAGCAAATGTGCCGTTGATGCCTGTCAGGATGACACGTTCAATCTCGTTGTCGCAGGCGACGCTGGCAAACGCTTCGGCGAGCGCCTTGCGCAACCCCTGACCAATGGCATTCACCGGAGGGTTGTTCAGCGTCACGATGGCCGCACTCCCTCGGCGTTCAACGTCGATCATCTCTTGCCCTCATCGCATCTTGACCCGTGCGCCATGTATACTGCACTCCATGTGGCAAGAGGACCTCAAATGCGAGTTGGGCATTATAATGCGCGAAGCTGACCAAGTGGATGCATCGGCGGATACATGCGTGCTGTCGGAGCGGGTGTCTGCTGGCGTTCAAAGGATCACATTGAACCGCCCGGATCGTTTGAATGCCTTGACCGAAGAGCTCCTGCTTACGCTTCGTGATGTGCTGGAGTCGTCCGCTGAGGATCCTGCTGTGCGTTGCGTTGTTCTTTGTGGGGCAGGTCGGGCTTTCTGCGCCGGGCAAGACCTGAATGATCGCGATCCCCGCAAGCTGGATGTCATGCCGGATCTGGAAGAGGTGCAGCAACGTCTTTTTCATCCTGTTGTTCAGTTGATGCGAACGATGGAAAAGCCTGTGATTGCTGTTGTGCAAGGTATTGCTGCGGGCGCTGGGTCGAGTATCGCGCTGGCAGCGGATATCGTTGTGGCCGGACAGTCTGCAAAGTTCGTTCAGTCGTTTTCAAAGGTTGGATTATCTGTTGACGCAGGTGGCGGGTGGCATCTTGTGCGCGCGCTTGGATCAGCCCGTGCACGTGGTGTGCTGATGACTGGTGAGGCATTGAGTGGTGCAGAGGTAGAAGCCGCGGGGTTGATCTGGCAATGCGTTCCGGATGATGTGCTTGAGGTGCATACCATGGCTCTGGCCACAAAAATCGCGTCAGGACCAACGGTTGCTTACGCGGCAATCAAGGCTGCGATTGCAGCGGCTGAGCAATCGCCTTATCTCGCAGCTTACCTTCCGGTTGAAGCCGAACTACAGGGCCGGGCTGGGCGTTCTGATGACTACCCTGAAGGCGTGCTGTCGTTTCTTGAGAAACGCAACGCCAGGTTTCACGGAAAATAATTACAAGAGGCCACGAGCCTTGAGGCTGGATGTGAACTGCGGGGCAATCTGAGCCAGACGATTGGCATCCAGGCGCCCGGCGCGTTGGATGTACGACAAGGCAAATGGCCAGGGGGCAAGGTTCATGTGTTCTGCGAAACGGTCGTACCAGGCGCCGGATGCTGTCGCTGCTTTTGTGAGTTTTTGCAGAATGGGCTGCCGTGCTGCCTGATAGGCGGGAAGCGCTGTCGTGACGTCGCCGTCATGCGCGCGCAGAGCCGCGACGAGAGCTATCACATCTTCCAGCGCCAGACGGGTTCCGGATCCGATGGAGAAGTGAGCGGTGTGCAGGGCGTCGCCAACGAGTACGCGGTTGCTGTCGTGCCAGCGCTCACAAGATAACACCGGGAATTGCCGCCATATCGAATGATTGGCGGTCAATGGAGCGCCGTTCAGCGTTGTTGCAAAAGCACGCTCGCACGTCTTGCGTGTTTCGTCCTCCGACATGTCAGCGAACCCTGTTCGCTCATAAACGTTGTTCGGCATTTCGACGATGAAGGTCGAGTGGCCCTTCTCATAACTATAGTGGTGCGCGTTCATGCGACCAAAGTGGGTTTCGACGAATGTTTGCGTCAAAGCCCGAAATGGTTGTGCAGTCCCGAACCACGCGAAGCGGTTTGAGAGGGAATTGATTTTTTCTCCAAAATTCCCGGTTGTGCGAACAATTGAATTCAGGCCGTCAGCGCCAATGATCAGATCTGCGTCATGTGTCGCTGGATTTTCAATCGTTTGGCCGAACGTCAGACGGGCGCCGAGGTTGCGTGCGCGCCGTGTCAGGATTGCGAGCAATTGCAATCGGCTTATGCCTGAAAACCCGATCCCGTCGATCGCAATCCGCTCGTTACGGTGCACGAGCTCGATATCATTCCAGCGTATCATCGAAGGTTCGACGAGATCCGCCGTTTCCGGATCGTCGCTCCTGAGGAACGCCAGGGCCTGATCGGAGAACACGACACCAAAGCCGAACGTTTCGTTCTCGGCATTGCGCTCAATAACCTGGACGTCCGTTTCCGGACGCCAGCGTTTGATCAGGATAGCAGCATAAAGTCCAGCAGGCCCGGCGCCGACAATCACGACCTTCATGACGTAAGGAACGCGTGTTTCCGGATTGTCACAAGCAATCGGTCCAGAGTGTCATCAAGGCTTGTGCCGGAGGTGTTCAATCGGGTCGAGGCGCGCGCATAGTAAGCTTCGCGGTTCTTGAGAAGGTGGCGCAATTCGTTCATCGCATCCGGATTCCCGGCCATTGGGCGTTCGTCACCCTGCGCCCGAACACGATCCATGTGTTCTTCCGGTTCTGCCTTCAGCCAGATCGTATGATAGTTTTTAAGGAGATAATTGTAAGTTTCCGGTTGCGAAACTATCCCACCTGCGACCGCGATTACAAGTCGGTCGTGTGCTTTCGCAACACGCTCCAGAGCCTGGAACTCGAGATGGCGATACCCTTCCTGACCATACAGTTCTATGACCTCGTTGATTGCGATGCCGCTCGCGCGTTCGATTTCTTCGTTAAGCTCCAGAAAATCGATTCCAAGTTTGTGTGCCGCCAGTTCACCAAGCGTTGATTTTCCTGCGCCTCGCAATCCAATGAGTGCGATGCGCTGTGCCGGGCCGGTGGATTGCGGTGATGCTTCAAGAATCCGCATGACCTCGGCGCGCTGCACCTCGCTGGCTTGTGCAATCCTGTTTACAAGATGCTCGTTGTCGGGCGACGCCCCTGCCGACAACGGTTCGTTGATAAATGCACCAATACGTGTGTCCAGCGCCTCTGCAATGCGCATCAGAAGTGCGAGAGAGATATTGCTTTGTCCGGTTTCCAGTTGGGCAAGGTAGCGTTGCGACACGCCCGAACGTTCGGATAATGCGCGCCGCGACAGGCCGATTTCGCTCCGCGCCTTGCGGACACGGTTGCCGACGGTTTGCAAAAGGTGAGCGATGCGCGCGTCGACGGCTTTGTCTTCTGTCTCCTTTGAGACTGATTTCGCGAGTACTTCGAGATCGGTCATCTCGTGTCGTCCCGTGGGGCTTCAACAATAGCGTCTTGCAGGAGGGTGAGAAGGTCAGGTGGCGGTGCGCTTGTTTTCATCTTCGCAGCGTCCACAAACACAGCAACGAATTCACCGTCGAAGCAGGTTGTTCCGTCTTGTCGCCCGGTCACGCGATGGCGCACGGAGCTGGAGCCAATTCTAATCAGGCTGACCTCGCACTTGAGCGTGTGCCGTGGTGTGATTGGTGAGCGGAAATCGAGGGACATGTGCACGAACGGTGTTCCGACATTCCGGTCGACGTTGAGCTCGTACCATCCGGCGTGCACTGTGGCGGCCCACCAGGCGTCTATGGCTTCAAGTGCAAAGCAGGGAATGCGCCCGGTGTATGCAATCTGGGCCGGGTCGCAATCGGCCCACCGCACAGTGATCGGGTGCGTGAAGGTGGTGGCGCTGTCAGTAGGTTTCGACATGGTAGCGCCCTTCCGCCCGCAGGGTATCGCGCAGGTCTTGCCAGTTCAGGTTGGCGGCGCGTGCGATATCCTCGAATGCCTGTTCCACACCTTCCTCCATCGCCTTCAGACCGCAGACGTAGACGTAGGTGGAAGGGTGCGTGAGCAACTCTGCGATTTGTTGGCCGGCGGAGCGCATCTTGTCCTGGACATAGGTCTTGGTCTCACCATGGACGCGACTGAATGCGAATTGCTTGTCCAGAAACGCATCTGGTACCTTGGCGAGTGGGCCGAAGTACGGGAGTGATTCCGGTGCGCGCGCTCCGAAGAAAAGCATCATGGAACCATTGATGTCCGGCAACGTTCGCGCGCGTCGCATGGTGAACCCACGAAACGGAGCAGACCCCGTACCGGTACAGATCATGATCATTTTGGCTTGCGGATCGTTTGGCAGCAGGAATGTTGCGCCGAACGGCCCGGTGATCCTGACGGTGTCGCCCTTGGCGAGGTCGCACACGTAGTTCGAGCAGATGCCTTTTTCCTCTCGTTTGACTGTCAGCGAGAGGTTGTTCGTGTTGGGGCGTTCGCCATCGCGCGGACTTGAGATCGAATATAGGCGTGGCAGATAAGGCTTTCCGTCTGCATCCGTTCCGGGCGGTGTGATGCCGATGCTCTGACCTTCAAGGACGGGGAACGGCTCTGCGCCAAGGTCAAGGATGATGTGGCGGACATCGGAATCGGCATCTTTGGCCGTCAGGCGAAAGTTGCCCTGAACGGTAGCTTCCAGCGGATTGGAGAGATTGAACAGATTGACTGTCGGCTTGGACGCGGAGGCCGGCGCCTTCGAGCGGCCTCCGGCACCCTGATGCGCTTCGGCCAGCAATGCGGCGACGGCTTCGTCGAGAGCCTCGATGGTCGTATCGCCGTTTTCGGCATCCTGGTCCGAGAATTCTTCCTGTTCCGGGAGATCAAGCCATTCGAACTGTTCTTCGATGGTATACGGCGTCGCAACAACACGCCAGTTGTCGATCGATCCGGTTGGGCAGGGTGCAATGCACGACATGCAGAAATCGCACTTCGACGCGTCCACAACAACGTTGTCGTCGTTGTGGGTGATGGCGTCGATCGGGCAGGCTTCTTCGCACGTGTAGCATCGGATACAGATTTCCGGATCGATGACATGTTGTTTGACGAGTTCGGGCATCGGTACGGTCACGCCATGTGCAGTTTGACATATTCGAAATCGCCGGGTTGGTTGTCGATCCCGATCCGCGGTGGGGCGATCCAGCTTGCGTATTTTCCGGGTTCCGTCACGGGCACCATCAGTGATTTTATGTAGTCGCCATCTGCGTCCGACGGGAGCCATTCATTTCTGCGGGTCGCCCATGCGTCGGCGGAGATAATATCACCTTCCGGAGTGATGGAGGCTGAAGCAAACTCGCCGATCTGGCGGTGAAAACCTTCGTGCGGCAGCTTGATCTCGAATTCGATGCCTGTCTTCTTGATTGCGGCGTTCCAGCGCTTGATGCCTCCGGATGCATCACGCACGTAGTCGTCACGGAGCCGCATATTTATCGCGGAGAGAGCTGGTACTTCTTCCTCAACAATTTTTCCGTCGAGGAATCTGCGGACCCGATAGTCCTGTCCTTGGAGCTGGTGATCATCATCGATCTTGGTTTCCATGTAGCGCGCCTTGATGCCGGCGTTAAAGGCGTTGGCGGCATTGGTCGAGACTTCAGACCCGAACAGATCAAGCGACAGACTGTAGTGCATGTTCGCCTTTTTCTGGATTGTCGGGAGATCAATAACACCGAGATCACGGATCTTGTTGATGTCGTACGGATCGGTGATGCCAGCCTCGTTCATGGCTTCGCAGGTTTTCTGGATCGTCCGTCCAACACCTGTCTCACCCACAAACATGTGATGCGCTTCTTCGGTCAGCATGAACCGGCACGTACGACTGAGCGGGTCGAAACCGGACTGTGCAAGGCTTTCAAGTTGCATCTTGCCGTCGCGGTCGGTGAAGTATGTGAACATGAAAAATGAGAGCCAGTCCGGTGTAGCTTCGTTGAAGGCACCTAGCATGCGGGGTGCTTCTTCGGAGCCGGACGAGCGACGCAGCATGTCATCGGCTTCTTCCCGACCGTCTTTGCCGAAATATTTGTGGAGTAAATAAACCATGGCCCAGAGATGACGCCCTTCCTCGACGTTGACCTGAAACAGGTTCCGCATGTCGTAAAGCGACGGTGCAGTGATACCGAGATGACGTTGTTGTTCAACGGACGCTGGCTCTGTATCGCCCTGGATAACGATCAGGCGGCGCAACATGGCACGGTATTCACCGGGCACTTCTTGCCAGGCCGGTTCGCCCTTGTGTTCGCCGCAAGGGATTGTGCGTTCTTCATTCTGGGGAGCCAGCAAGACGCCCCAACGATATTCCGGCATTTTCACGTAATCGAACTTGGCCCATCCCTTGGGGTCGACGCTGACCGCCGTGCGGAGATAAACCAGGCTTTGCTGAAACTGATCGGGAATCAGGTCGTTCCACCAGTTGAGGTATCCCGGATGCCATTTCTCGAGCGCCTTGAGGACGCGCCGGTCGCTCGACAGGTTTACGTTGTTCGGGATCTGTGTGTCGTAACTGACGTTCATGACGGCTGACATGGTTTGGTCCTCAATCCAGAAAATTCACACGCGGCGCATATCGAATTCGCCACGCAAACCGGTTCCATAGCGCTGAAGTGCGCCTGCTTCCCCGACCGCATTCGGGCGCTGGAAGATCCAGTTCTGCCACGCGGTCAGTCGTCCAAAGATACGTGTCTCCATTGTTTCCGGACCAGCGAAGCGCAGATTTGCTTCCAATGCGGTCATGGCGTCTGGAGAAAAACTTGTGCGCTCTTCCAGGAACACGCGGATTTCATCATCCCAATCGATGTCGTCGAGTGCGAATGTGACAAGGCCCAGTTCATCGGCCTCTTCGGCTTCCAGCGCTACGCCTTTTTGCCCGGCTGCGGCCTCGACCTGCTCGGGCGTTCCAAGAAAACGTGTCTGGAGGCGGGTGAGATCGTTCGACATCGGGTAGGGGCCGAAGTTTGCATCCGTCAACGTAAGTGTTGCGGGCGGGCGGTTGTCGCCCTCGAAATCGCCGTCTGCCATGTATGAGCGGTCTGCGGCAAAGGCCAGTTCGGCGAGGGTCCCGGCGAAACACGATCCGGGTTCAATGATCGCGACGAGCGACCTTGAGGTGACATCGACGCGTTTCAGAACACGTTTCCAGTAAAGCAAGATTTCGTTGGCAAGCCAGTCGTCACGATTCTCAAGCAGGAGCGCTTCCTGCGCGATCAGCTTGTCAGCCTCGCCGCTTGTCTTGAAGATCAGGACGCCGATCTCCAGTTCGTTCAGCCGCAGGTGGAGGATCGCATCATCGAGTTCACGGGCGCAACGCAGCATCCAGGTGTCTGCACCTTTTGCATGAAGCGCTTTGAGGGATGCCGGTGCGCTGTCGGTGGGAGCAGCAATGTCTATGGTTGCGGTGCCCGCATCCCGGTCAATGGAAACCTCAATGGTGGAGTATGTCACAGAGCCGTCGTCGCCAAACGTACGGGCCAACGGTGTGAGTTTAATGCCGACTGCATCTGATGGGCGTTTTGAATTCTCGACAAAATTCGCCGCGCATGCTGCAACCTTCTCATCGAATTTCGGTCGCACGACGATCTCGTCGACGAATCCCCATTCCAGCGCGCGCTTGCCTTTCAGGCCTTCCTCTGCGGAGGAAAAAACATCCGCCAGATCGCGCCGCACCTTGCGCTTGTCGGTCACGCGGGTCAGTCCGCCTGTCCCGGGTAGAACGGCGAGGAGTGGCACTTCGGGCAGCGCGACGTTGGAGCTGCCGTCGTCGGTCAGGATGATGTGATCGCAGGCGAGAGCGAGCTCGTAGCCGCCCCCGGCGCAAGCGCCCTTGATCGCGCAAATGTAGTGCTGCCCGGATTCTGCACCTGCTGCTTCGAACGTGTTGCGGGTTTCGTTCGTGAACTTGCAGAAGTTGACCTTGTGCGCGTGCGAGGCGCTTCCCAGCATGCGGATGTTTGCACCGGCGCAGAACACGTTGTCCTTGCCGGATTGCAGGACGACGGCTTTCACTTCGGGGTGCTCGAAGCGCATGCGCTGGACGACGTCAGCCAGTTCGATGTCGACACCAAGGTCGTAGGAATTCAGTTTGAGCTCGTAACCGTCGAACAGCCCGCCCGTTTCATCCACATCCATGAACAGTCTGGCGACAGGACCATCGTATTCGACGCGCCAGTGCCGGTATTTCGATGGGTCAGTCTGAAAATCGATGGGTTTCATCATGAGAGGCGTCCTTGATCTGCTATTTAGCAGTATATTGCAGGCAATGCGTTGCACAACTGGAATTTAGATTCATTTTATGCGTTATAATGCATTTATTGTCATTCGTTCAATTTCAACGCGCCAGTCTGTGTCAGAGCGAAAGGCGTTTTTGACTGCACCGACTGTGTTGAGGGTTTCCGCAACATTGAGTCCCAGCACAATGTTCGCTTTTGTTGTCCGGGCATCGCGGATGTGACCCAGCGCGATTTCAACCAACCGATCAGCGGCGGCCCGACGGCCCATGTCTGACTTCAGGCATGCGTTCGCAAGCTGGATCATGCCCTGCACGAGATACCGCTCGCGACTGTTCGGCGGTGCGGACATCCAGACCGGCTCCAGAACTTCGTGCGCCTCCCAGAAACAGTGCGACCGGATCAGGAACAGACCATAGCGCCAGGCGCGTTGCGTGGCGGGTGCGTAGAGGTCGTCGGACGCTGCTGCGGCACTGGTGATGTCTTCAAGCTGACCACCTGCCGGGCGAGCGTTCTTGCCGGGGTGGTGTCGGTGGGCTGGCGCCTCGAATGAATCGTTGTGATCGTTGCCGGACACTCGCTAGGTCACTTTCACATTCTGCATCTCGATTGTCTCAAGGCGTTCAAGAAACTGCGCAATCGCGGCGCGCGTCTTTTCCGATTGTTCGAGGTGCGGTGCGTGCTGGCATTCGTCCAGAATTTCGGTTTCAAGCGGAGAAGAAATCCCGTTCTCCAGCGCCTGGATTTGCGCAAGCGTTCCGTACATGTCGTCCCGGCCCTGAATGACAAGGGTCGGGATGCGGATGTGCTTGATGACATCCTCGATGTTCCAGTCGCGAAAGCCGGGATCGAGCCAGGCGTCATTCCATCCCCGAAACGCATTCTCTGGATCGTCGTGATATTTTGCGAGGCGTGCGCGCAAGGTGCCGGTCTCGTACTGTGCTTTGGCATCAGCAATCGCGGACAGGCCGTCGGGTTCCGTGAAGAAATGTGGCGCAATGAGACATAGGCCGCGCACGTGGACATCCTCTGTGGTGCCTGCATAAATTGCAGCGATGGACGCTCCATCGCTGTGCCCCAGCAGTACGCCACGCTGAATGCCTATGTGGTGGAGCACGTGGGGTAGAACATTTCGTGCCTCGAGAGTCATGTAATCCAATGGCCACGGCAACCGGGTTGGGTTTGATTGACCGTACCCTGCGCGGGAGTACGCAAAGACACCAAAGCCTGTCGTGTTCGCAAGCTTGTCTGGAAAATCGCGCCAGAGCTGCACGCATCCCAACCCTTCATGGAGCAGCACCAGCGTCGGCGCTTCGTCAGGTGGTGGCCCCCACGCGCGGGCTTCAAGGTGCTGATCCGCGACGTTCAGCCAGAACGTGTCGTCCGTCTGCCATGCGACAGGGGGCGGCATTACAGGTTGCGAAGCTTGAAGCGCTGAATCTTGCCGGTGGATGTCTTGGGCAATTCATCGGTGATCTGGATCCAGCGTGGATATTTCCACTTCCCGATGCTTGTCTTGACGTGTTCCTTCAGGATTTCGGCAAGGTTTTCGTCCGTTGCTCCGGGGGCGAGGACGACAAATGCCTTGGGTTTTTCCAACCCTTCCTCGTCAGCTCTTGGTACGACAGCGGCTTCGAGAACCGACGGATGGGAGACCAGCGCTTGCTCAACCTCGAAGGGGGAAACCCAGATGCCGCTGACCTTGAACATGTCGTCGGTGCGACCACAGTAGACGTAGCGATCGTCGGGCATGAGTTCGTACTTGTCGCCGGTGCGGGTCCACTCGCCCTCGAACGTGGTGCGGCTTTTCTCGCGGCGGTTCCAGTAGTCGGCTGCGGCGGATGAGCCCTTCACCAGTAATTCGCCGATTGCGCCAACGTCCACATCGTGACCGGCTTCGTCCACCAGACGGACCTTGTAACCCGGTACGGCGCGTCCGGACGAGCCGTAAACATTGTCGCCGGGGGCATTGGAGAGGAAAATGTGCAGCATTTCGGTCGAGCCGACGCCGTCGAGTATTTCTGTGCCCATCAGCGCTTGCCAGCGGTTGCCGACGTCTTCCGGCAACGCTTCGCCTGCGGATATGGAGCGACGCAACCGCTCTGCGCCTGCGGGTTTCGGTTTGCCGTCGAGACCTGCCAGCATTGCGGCGTAGAGTGTCGGTACACCGAAAAAGAGGGTAGGTTTCGTACGGTCCATGACGTCCAGCACGCTGTCGGGGGTGGGGCGCCCCGGAAAGAGGACTGCAGTTGCTCCGACCGACATCGGAAAGGTCATGGCGTTGCCAAGGCCATAGGCAAAGAAGAGCTTCGCCACGGAAAACACCATGTCGTCCGGTTCGATTTCCAGAATGCTCTGCGCGTAGGTATCCGATGTTGCTTTCAGGCTGGAGTGAATGTGGCGCACGCCTTTGGGTACGCCGGTCGAGCCGGACGAGTAGAGCCAGAAGGCGGACTCGTCAGCGGAAACTTCGATGGCTGGTGACCCTGTGCTCGCTTCAAGTTCGGCCCTGAAAGACAGACGCTCTGGCGTCGAAGTGTGTGTATTGTCCTTCGTGGTGTCGCGACCAAAGAGTTTTCCGAGGACCGAACCGGTGGATTCTGACTGCTTCGGCGTACCGTCCCCTATGACGAAGATCGCCTGCAGATAGGGATTATCGGCGAGAACCGGTTCGATCACTGGAAGCAGTTCGTGTGAGACAAACAGCGCCTTGGCCCGGCTGTCGCGGAGCATCGCGTCGTAAACATCGGCGGCCAACAATGTGTTGAACGGAACCGGCACAGCACCCGCCTTCAGGCTACCCCAGAAGATTACCGGAAACTCAATCTGGTCCAGCACCAGCATCGCGGCCCTGTCCTCACGGCGCAGGCCATGACGGCGGTACAGGTTGGCCATGCGATCGGATTGCTCGGCGAGATCACGATACGTGAGTGTGCGTCCGTTATCGATGCCTTCGATGAAAGCCGGTTTCGCGGCATGCGGGCCGGTGCGGTGCCGGTCGACAAAATAGACCGCAGCATTTCCGTTCATATCGGTCACCAGCACTCTCTCCTTTTGACGCACAATCTTGCACGATCATGCAGAAGCCGCACTTTCCACGCAACATCCTCTTTACAACGCGGCCTATAGGGTTGTGTTATGCTGACATCAAACATGCGCTGTTCAGAGGCCGCAACGGTCGCTAAAGTGCTGGAATACAAGAGCGCACGCGATATGAAGCGCTCATTCAGGGAGGAGAAATATAGTGCATATCTGGAAACCCATTTCTGCAGCGGTGGCCTGCGCCAGCCTGCTGTTGTCGTCATCGCTTGCGAGTGCTGCGGACTCTGTGAAGGTCGGGTTCGTGACCACGCTGACAACGCCAGCGGCTGTGATTGGTAACGACATGAAAGATGCTGTTGATCTTGCGATGGAGCACATCGGTGGGAAAATGGCAGGCAAGCCGGTTGACCTGATCATGGAAGACGACGGGTTCAAGCCGGAAATCGGCAAGCAAAAAGCCGACAAGCTGGTCAAACAGGACAATGTTGATTTTGTTGCGGGCTTTATCTGGAGCCACGTGTTGCTGGCGTCACGCAAATCCGTTCTGGATGCGGGCAAGTTCCTGATTTCGGCGAATGCCGGTCCGTCACCGATTGCAGGTAAACTGTGCCACGAGAATTTCTTCTCGACATCCTGGCAGAACGACCAGACTCCGATGGCGATGGGCGAAGTGCTCAACCAGAAGGGTGTCAAGTCGATCTACATCATGGCGCCGAACTATGCAGCCGGCAAAAACATGGTTGCTGGTGTCGAGCGGACGTTCAAAGGCAAGGTGCTTGGTAAGGACTTCACCAAGTGGGGCAAGGACGCGCAGCTCGATTTCTCTGCGGAACTTGCGAAAGCCAAGGCGTCCGGTGCGGAAGGTATTTTTGTTTTCTATCCCGGTAAGGCTGGTGGTGCGTTCATCAAGCAGTACACACAAGCTGGCCTTGAAGGCAAAGTGCCGTTGTACACGGTGTTCACCGTCGATGCGATCGCGCTTCCAAAACTCCAGAAGGGTGGCCTTGAAGGTGTGCTTGGAACTGAGAACACACAGCAGTGGAGCCCGGACCTCGACAACGCCGCGAACAAGAAGTTTGTAGGCGACTTCAAGGCGAAGCATGGTCGCTATCCGTCATTCTATGCAGCTCAGGCCTATGACTCCATCATGCTGATCAAGTCTGCGGTTGAAGCCGTGAAAGGTGACACGTCGAACATGGACGGCATGCGTTCGGCGATGAAGTCGGCGAACTATGAGTCCGTGCGTGGCAAGTACACGTATGGCAACAACCACATGCCGATCCAAAATTTTTACCTCCGCAAGGTTGTGAAGGACGCGGACGGGAACTGGACAACGAAAATCACGAAAACGGTCTACACGAACCACCAGGACGTCTATGCGTCCGAGTGCAAGATGTAGTTCAAGATCAAATCACCTTTTCCCAAAATTTTTGGGAGAAGGTGATGATCCAAGGCCGGACTGGCGGTGTTGGCTTACGCAACGCTGTTTCTCTGCTCCACACTCCTACCCGGCTCTTCCATTCGAGGACGGGGGCGACCATCAGACCAAAAGCGGCGGCAGATGGACTATTCTCTTCTCTTCATACAGTTTCTGAACGGGTTACAGCTGGGTGTGTTGCTGTTCCTGCTTGCATCCGGGCTGACGCTGACATTCGGCATCATGGACTTCGTGAATCTGGCGCATGGATCGTTCTACATGGTTGGCGCGTTTATCTGCGCAAGTCTGACGTTCTGGACCGGTTCGTTTCTCTGGGGTGTGCTGCTCGCCATTCCACTGGTCGCGCTGGTTGGACTCGCGACGGAGCTTATTGTTGTACGGCATCTCTATCGCCGCGATCATCTTGACCATGTGCTGGCGACTTTTGGTTTGATTCTTGTCTTTGATACGCTCGTGCAGATGATCTGGGGGGCGGCAGGGATTTCTGTTCCCTTGCCGCAATGGCTTGACGGCCAGGTGACCTTGCCCGGCGAAATCGTGTTTCCGACATTCCGGCTCATGATCATCGGCGGCGGACTGCTTATTGCTGCTGGACTCTACTACCTCGTCAATCACACGCGGCTCGGCATGCTCATCCGTGCCGGGGCTTCGAACCGCACAATGGTCGGGGCACTTGGCATCGACATCAAGACGTTGTTTACGGGTGTGTTCGCGCTTGGTGCTGCGCTGGCTGGAATCGCAGGCATGCTGATTTCGCCCATAACGGAAGCCTCCATTGGCATGGGCAACGAGATCATCATCACGGCATTTGTGGTGATCATCATTGGTGGGATCGGGTCCATGAAAGGGGCGTTTGTTGCAGCGCTCCTCATTGGTCTCATTGACACGATGGGGCGCTCCTTCCTGGATGATATCTTCAAGCTTGCCATGTCGACCGAGGCTGCCGAGACCGCAGCGCCTGCTGTTTCCGCCATGCTGATATACATCCTGATGGCGATCGTTCTTGCGGTCCGCCCGCAAGGTCTTTTCCCTCCGAAGGTGCGTTGAACATGTCGGAGCAGGTTGCGACGGGGAAGAGCGATGGGCAGGCTGCGGACAGCACGCGTGATGTGAATCGCTGGGCGATGTGGATCGGTCTGGTTACGCTTGCTGTCATTCCGCCGTTGGCGTTCTACGC
>CALHAX010000078.1 GCA_937931785.1 uncultured Hyphomicrobiaceae bacterium
CGGATCATCAAAAACGGCTCGCGGAGCTGGCCCGAGAGGCCAAATCCACGCCGGCGACTGCACATGATGACAAGTCTGATTGAACGTCACATTTCTATAATGTGATTGGCAATCACGTCTCCGTAATCTGCGCTGCGGGGCGCTGCACCTCCAGCCCCTTGGGTGAAATATCCTTGGCGTCCAGCGTCACGATATCGCTTTTGTCATTGAGGGCTGCAAGCAGTGGGGTCAGGCCCTCGGTATCCACCAACCTGAAGATTTCAACATCCCGTCGTGCGTTTTCGCTCCATCCTGCGATTTGCAGCATCCGTTCCGCCTTCGAAAACAGACCATGATTTCGGATCTTGCGTTCCTTTGTATACGTCTCCAGTTCCTCACCCTTTAAACCGAGTTCCTTTTCAGCAAACTTGGCGCGGATAGCCGTGAGATCCGTATGGCTGACGCTACGTTCTTCCTCTTTCAACACGTCGTACTCGCGTTTGGTTGCCCAGCGGATCAAGCCCAGATCACCAAGCACGCCCGCCAGGTGATTGAGTGCGTGCGCACGCTTGATCTCATTCTGATCATTCTGTTCAGCGGCATAGAGGTTCGGAATCACAAGCCAGCTTGCATTGGTGCGCCCGCGCCATCGGAACCCCCACAATCGGCGTAGATCGTGATTGATGAAGTGCTGGCGGATCCATTCAAAGTTTTCGCTGTCATCCCCGGGAGCCCGATTTGCAGCCATGCGAATGGCATCGCGGATCTGCCGAGTTGCTGCGCCGTCAAATTTGTCCGGCAACCGCATGGGTGGATTAAGCGCGGTGAGAACAAACAATCCAATGTCTATGCCGAGCGTTGCCAGAAGTGCGATAAGATCTCGGCCGGTGATCCCCGCACTCTTTGTGCTGTCATCAGGCCATGTCCTGAAGCCTGAGAATGCAAAGCTCGTCGCGTTGGAAATGCCGTCACCGATGTTGCTCCACAATCCCTTTACGGCGTTTGCGACCCCGGCAGGGCCCTCATTGAACGCTGCGTCGCGCAGGTCGAGCACAGCCGGTTGTCCGGCCTGTGTTGCTGCTGACCGCAAACGTTGAGCCAGTGTTGGATCATAGCAGGAAAAGCCCGGTTCACCGGGGGCGATCGATACGCTGTCTGCCAGCGCATTCATCTCCGTCGACACCGTCTTTCCAAACTCGTTACTCCGAGCAGCAATGTCTTTTGCGCGTGTCCTGATATCAGTCGCGAGATTTTCAAACCGCAGTTGTCGATCAGCTACGGATGTCCCCTCCAGCCGACTTGCCGTGCGGCGCAGTTGGTCAAGATTGGATTGCACCGGACCGATCCAGGAGGTGGTGACATTGTCGCGCAGCGATCCGATCGCGTCTCGAACACCCACGCGCGCATTGTATAGCGGTCCGCGTCCGGCGCCCGAGGATCGACCGCAACTCCCACCACTATTTTCTTCCCGCGCCATCTGAGTTTCGGACCAACTTGCCACACTGTCGATCTGTACGCGCACGGCATCCAGGCGAGCCGCAATGGCTCCACCTGCATCACGGGCGTCTTCCTGCAGTCCCGACAGTGACGAACGCGTGGCCTCCTCCCCGGCAATGAGGCTCCACCAGAACCCGTAACCGAATCCGACCGACCAGAGTGCAAGGAACAGATACAGCGGGAACGTGAGGAATCGTTGGCCCAGGCGACGGCCACGCGCAAACGTTTCACGCAGTGCAAGCCACATCAGGAAGGTGAGCGCGACCACGATGGCAATGACGAGAAACTCGTTGGAGACGGACAATCCCGCCGGGCCCTTGCTGACCTTGGAGGTTTGCGACACACCAACGATGAAGTCGTTCATACCGGACCAGGTTGCGAATCCGGAAATCGCGAGCAGCATGAGCGATGCAACGCCAATGAGCGTGTTGCGGCCAAAAAGATAGTCGGTTGCGAGGCCGAACCAGCTCTCCTGCTGTTGCTCGCGTGGTGTCGTCCCTGCCATGTCCCGTTCCCCCCGGTTCAGGTGTGTCAGATTGATCTACAACATTTGTGCTGCCGGGTCAGCCTCGATCGTCACGCAACGGCGATGATGTCGATGGCAATCCTGGCATCCGGATGATGGAGCCCTGCAACGGGTAGTCCCGTCGAGGCGGGGCCCGGGGTTCCATAATAGCTGTGGCGGATTTCCATGTTTTCGTGCAGGTCTTCGGCAGACGGTGAACCAACATAATGCGCATTGAGTTTGACGACATGGTTGAAGGACAGACCATTTTCGTCAAGCGCCTTTGTGAGTGCGCCCATGACGGCTTGTGTTTGACCGATCAGATCAACCTCTCCATCAGCGTGCGTTCCCGTGATCCAGAAAAAATCGCCCGCACGTGAAACGTTGGTCAGTCCATTGCCATCCTTCGTGTGGCGTTGATAACGGACCGTAGAGTGATCAGCTATCGTTACGGACAAGCAGAGTGGATCAGCGTTTCTATCCGCGGATGTCACGATGGTGTTGTCATGAGAATACAATCCGCACGTTCGCAATTTATCCCACGTCTTAAACGGGTCAAAATGTGGATCCGCAACCCACATGGTTGCAAAAGGTTCTTGTCCGGAATGTGTAAAATAAGATTCTTCATTAAAAATCTCAGATGGAAATTGAGAAGCAGTCCACGACATGACACCGCCATGAACTGAGTGTTCTTTCGCACGCCCGCTTTTTGTCTTAACTCGCCGCGTTACCGCACTCGCAGAGACATCCACCTCGATCATCAGGCCGGGATAGTAGAAGTGCGGCACGGCAATCGGGGCAATGAGCGGCACTTCACCGAACCGTTCCCGGAAGATCTCGGTCATTCCGTCAACGTCGCTGGAATTTGTCTCTACATAGTAGGCAACCAGTTGCGCTATGTGCTCATTGCCAAGGTCAGCACGCGGCAACATCGCTTCGATGTAATCGCACACTATCTCAACCTGCGCGAGCAAGTCACCGGGCATGAGGACTTGCCCCTGTGCATCGAGCGGACACTGCCCGCAACTCCACGCAAGATCACCGACGCGGACAAGTTGCGAGACCTGCACATCGACCGGCATTGCCCAGTTGTCGAATGGTACATGAATGCGTGGCGTCATCCATTCACCTGGTCGTTCGGCGGTACGTCCAGTGACGGATTCTGATCGAAGAATCCTTCGGGCATCCAGTGGAAGTTGGCATAAACCACGGGTTGAACCGGCCAGTCTTCCGGGCGCGGCAGATGGTGGAAATTCAATGTGTACCACGCCACAACGTCGGTATTTTTGATGGACCGGTTCTGTTCGATCCAGACAGGTAACCCGTCCGTGCCCGCATCCTGGTTGGGGAACCAACCGGATGGATACAATTCGTTCTCAGCGAATGCCGTTGCCCAGAAATGCTTGAACATGAACCCACCGCGTTTCGCGACGGGCGCAGACGGATCAAGCAAGGGCAGGGCATTTGCGCCAGGTGCGAGTTTATACGCCGTCGACGCACCGTAAGCATTTGTCTGGTTGGGATTGAACACCTTCCAATATCGCGCGCTGGCCATGTTCATTTCACGTGCTGCATCCTGCTCACGTTCAAGCGTTCGATCCACGGTGCGGATGCCATTGCCATGGGGATTGCTCGGCCCGACCGGCATGGCCTCGAACTCCACCTCTGCAACAGAATTGTTCGGTCCGTCGACGGACATGTCGAAGCGAAAGGAAAATGCATGTTGGTGCACGTGGGATTCGATTCCCGGTGCGATGATGGTTCCGTATTCTGATGTCTCATTTAGCGCGATTGCGGAGGGAAACGGAATGCCCGTTGCCTTGATCTCCACCCCGATTGTGCCGTCCTGATAAAAGTACCAATAGAATCCGTAGACATAGTTCCCGATCGTCGCGATGGCGGAAATCACAAGCCGCCGGGACCGCACCGCGCGCATTTTCCCCGTCTGCACATCGGTATGCTTCCACAGCAGGCCGAAATCTTCCTCATGCATGCAGATCGCATTCTCGATGACCTGCGGTACACCATGCCAATCGTGCGAACAGACGTCGAAATAGTGAATGTGCCCGAGGCAATCGCAGCCGAGTTTCAGGCTGTCGAGTGCGCCGCCAATGCCGTACTCGCCCGTATCAAACGCATTGCGACGAAAATTTCCGGGTGATGGATCGCCGTAGGGCACAACCATTTCCGCCATCGAGGCGCGATGCATGATCGGACGCACGCGTCCCCCATCCTCGTAGCCAATCTCATGGAGCACAAGCCCTTCTCGATAGTTGTAGCCAACGCGAATATTCCAGTTCTGCCATTTGACCGCGTATCCATCGACTTCGAAACTCGGTCCATCCCGCTGGATGATTTCCAGTGGTTTGATATCGGTGCGAAGATTTTCTGTCGGCCGGATTGCGGCCGTGTCGGGCGGTAAGTCAACAACCCCGTAGTCCTCGATCCGCACGACAACACGCCGACGCAGGTCCACGATCGGATGCAGGTTCGCAATCGGACGGCCATAACGGTTGTCACCCGCGTCGTTGATCACCCAGCAATGGCAGAAAGCGAGGCGCTCGCCGTCTTCCTCCGGGATGCCGAAATGCCCCGCGCCCCACGTCTCGACAAGCACCGTGTCGAGATCCGTGATGCCGCGAAGGGCGCATGCTTCCGCAAAGCGCGGGTCCGCCTTGACCAGCACATCGCCCATGGCGAACTCGTCGCCAACGATCCGCGCCTGCGCACCGGGCACATGATCCCAGTTGAGCAGTGTGCCGCCATCGAGATCCACACGTCCACGCAACGTCCGGTTGCTCGACGGCTCATAGCAGCAAACGTAAGCGCGACGCGGAGTCGGAGAACCGCCCGAAAAGGCAACCAGTTCCGCCTTGGAAGGTTCATCCAGCGTGATCGTCTCGAACCATGCACTCTCATCCAGCCCAGCCTGCGTCTTCACGACGCTTACGGCCGCCTCGATTTCGGGGTTGGATAACGGCGTGAGGGGATGCACGGACATGTCAAAAACCTGATAAGGTGGTGGGATATTTAGAGCTAGCAGAGCAACCGTTCCAAGAACAGTCTGAGATGAGCCATGACCAAGCATAGCGGTCGCTGTTTGTGCGGCGACGTGACATATAGTTTTGATGGGGAACCGGCCGGTGTCGACTACTGCCATTGCGACAGTTGCAGGCGGAATTGCTCAGCACCTGTAACGGCGTTCATCGAAGTGCCGCGTGAAAAATTCGCATTCACCAGGTCGCAACCGAAGGTGTATGAGTCATCATCAGGTATCCGCCGCTTGTTTTGCGGGAATTGTGGTTCGCCGGTTGCCTATGACGGTGACTGGGACACTGCTAATATTCACCTCTATCTCGTGGCATTGGACAATCCGGAGGCATTTGCTCCAAACAAACACGTATTTGCTGGCGAGCAATTGTCGTGGTTCACGATGAATGACCATCTGCCAAAATATGCGGGCAGCAGCACGAATGCCGAACCGATGAAAGAGGACCAATAATGACACCAAATTCAACGGTTACTGTTGGCGCGTCTCTAGGCGATGCCGCCGTCAGCTTTTCCAATGATGCACCGATTGCGGTTTTGGCAGGCCCTTGCCAGTTGGAGAACCGTGAACATGCGATTGAGACGGCGCTCAAGTTGAAGGATATCGCGCAACGTTTGGGGATCGGGCTCGTTTACAAGACGTCCTTCGACAAGGCCAACCGTACGAGCTTGTCCAGTTCTCGTGGTGTGGGGCTTGATGCTGCATTGAGGATTTTTGATGAGATAAGGACCGCAGTAGGTCTCCCGGTCGTGACGGATGTACACGAACCGGAACAGTGTGCAGAGATTGCAGACGTTGTTGATATTTTGCAAATTCCCGCACTTCTGTGCCGACAGACAAACTTGTTGGTCGCAGCTGCAAAAACCGGGAAAGTGGTGAAGATCAAGAAGGGGCAATTTCTCTCACCAGGTGAGATGAAAAACGCGGTGCAAAAGGTTGTCGCAAGCGGCAATCCGAATGTTCTTCTTACAGAACGCGGAGCCAGCTTTGGTTACAACACACTGGTGTCAGACATGCGTTCCCTCCCGATCATGGCTGAAACAGGGTGTCCCGTGATTTTCGATGCCACGCATTCTGTGCAACAGCCCGGTGGATTGGGAGATACGACGGGTGGCGAACGCAAGTATGTCCCTGTTCTGGCACGTGCCGCTGTCGCAGTAGGAGTTGCTGGACTGTTCATTGAAACCCATGCCGATCCTGATAATGCGCCATGCGACGGACCGAACATGGTGCCGTTGGATCAGTTCGAAGGTTTGATGTCGAGCCTCATGGCCATCGATGCGGCTGTTAAGGAAAGCAGAGAGGCCGCGGAATGAACGCCAAGACGGCCTTGCTCCTCATCGATTGGCAACAGGGTTTGCGCACAGAAAGCCGTCCGGGCGAGGATCGCAGCACACCGCAGGCCGCTGAGAACGGTGCACGTCTGGCATCACATTGGCGGGCCAACGGCTGGCCGCTGATCACCGTTCAGCACAATTCGACGGAAGAGAATTCTGATCTGCGCCCCGGCATGCCCGGTCACGCACTGGAACCTTTCGCCGAACCGCAGGGCAACGAGCCACACATTACCAAGACCGTGAACTCCGCGTTCCTTGGTACGGATTTACAACTCCATCTCATGCAGCACGGCATTCGCGATCTGGTGGTGAGCGGCCTGACGACAGATCATTGCGTCTCCACGACGGTCCGCATGGCGGAAAACCTCGGATTCAATGTCACACTCGTCAGCGACGCCTGCGCAGCATACGGCAAGACACTGCCCGACGGCACGGTGATGAGCGGCGACACTATCCATCGTGCCAATCTAGCTAGTCTGCAGGATGAATTTGCCATCATCGTCACAACAGATGAGATCGTCGGCTAACTCTTGACACGCCTCTTCGCGTAACGCCTTGTCCCGGGCAAATAGCAACGCTCGAACGAAATGGCGCATTAAGCAATGGCAAGACTTCCTTCCAACCGCGGTCCACAAACAACGGCAGTCCATGCAGGCGAAGCGCCTGATCCCGTCACGCGTGCGTCGGCACCCAACATCGTCATGTCTTCGACATTCCTGATGGATGAACCGTCCGGTTTCTCCGCGCATCATCTTGATGAGGAAGCACCATTCATCTACGCCCGATGGGGCAACCCGACCAACGCCCAGCTTGAAGCCAAGCTTGCGGCAATGGAAGGCGGCGAGGCCGCGCTGGCGCTTGCCTCGGGCATGGCCGCATCAGCAGCTGTTCTGCTTTCTGTCCTGAGCCAGGGCGATCATCTGGTTATCAGCGACACGAACTATGCAGGCACGGCAGAGCTTGCCCGTGAAACCCTCCCACGCTTCGGAATCGCAATTACCCCCGTAGACAGCAGCGATCCGCAGAATATCGCGAATGCCATGCGCCCCGAAACAAAACTGGTGTGGATCGAGACACCAGCCAACCCGATCATGCGATTGACCGATATCGAAGCGGTAGCGAAAATTGCCCATGCCGGTGGTGCAAGGCTCGCTGTCGACTCAACATTTGCGACGCCAGTGGCCACACGTCCGCTCACCCTTGGCGCAGACTATGTCGTGCATTCTCTAACCAAATATTTTTGCGGTCACGGTGATGCGCTGGGCGGGGCGGTTGTGGGGAACCGGGACGCCATTGCCGCGATCACAGCCGAGGCTGGCATCCACCATGGTGGAGTTATTTCTCCCTTCAATGCCTGGCTCATTATGCGTGGAGCCGGCACGTTGCCAGTTCGCATGGCAGCACATGCAAAGAGCGCACAGATGATCGCTGAATGGCTGGAGCAACATCCCCGCGTCACCCGTGTGAATTATCCGGGTCTCAAGAGCCACCCGCAACATGATCTGGCCACCCGGCAAATGAATAATTTCTCCGGCATGCTTTCGTTTTGTGTCGCCGATCACGAGCCGGTCCGCATGAAGGCAGCCAAAGACCTCTCGATCATCCATCACGCGGTGTCCCTGGGGCATCATCGTAGCCTGATCTGCTGGATTGGCACGGATGACGTCATGGAAACGACCTTTGGCCATACCGATGATCGTCTTGAGGCTTATCGTGACCTTGCCGGGGACGGCGTGTTCCGTCTGTCTGTCGGTCTCGAAGACGCCGAAGACCTGATCGCCGACCTCGACGGCATTCTGTGAAGCCTGCCACATGTTCTTGAAATTCCACACACTCGACGTTTTCACGGCACAACGGTTCGGTGGCAATCCACTCGCTGTTGTGCACGGCGCCGATGCGCTGGATGACGCCCAAATGCAGAAGATCGCCAGGGAATTCAATGTGTCGGAAACGGTGTTCATTCTGGCGCCGCAAGAGAGCAGTCATTGCGCCAGAGTACGGATCTTTACACCTGTTTCCGAGTTGCCGTTTGCCGGGCATCCGACAGTCGGTACGGCCTGCCTGCTCGCAGAAATGGAGGCGTTGAAGGATAGCGACAAGGAAAGGGAACGTGTTCTTGTTCTTGAGGAGGGCGTGGGCAATGTGGCCTGCGCCGTGACGCTTTCGCCAAATCAACCGACGAAGGCAGTGTTCACGCTTCCAAAACTTCCAGTACCACACGACGAGATGCCATCACTGGAACATATCGCGACCGCCCATGGGCTCGGTGCAAACGATATAGGTTTCGACAACCATGTCCCGTCAGGTTTCGATGCCGGCCTTCCCTATCTTATGGTTCCAGTACGGCACGCAGAAAGGCTCGCATCGGTCAAACTCAACACCGCCGCGTGGAACGAAGTTTTTTCCTCCAATACCACTGGATCGAGTTTCCTTTACTGCAGGGAATGTCAGGACGTGGGTTCAGCGTTTCATAGCCGGATGTTTGCGCCGGACGCAGGCATTCCGGAAGACCCCGCCACCGGGTCTGCTGTCGCCTCTTTCGCCGGGAGCATCATGCGATTCGAAAAACCGGAGAATGGGGAACACACCTATCAAATCGAACAAGGGTACGAGATGGGACGGCCCAGTCTGATCGATCTTCATCTCGTCGTCGCAGAAGGGAAACTGCAATCTGCGCGTATTGGCGGCTCCGCTGTTCGCGTCATGGAAGGCACGCTCTCGACCTGAGGTTACGTATAATGCGAGTGTCTTCCTGGAACTATAGCGCGTCTGATTCAAATGGAATCATGACGCGACGCCCCAGGTAGCTCCACAGACATCCCGGTGTCTCCATTTAAGTCGGATACACCCTAAAACGGCAGCCTTGCGCGCAACCGTTTAGCGAGCATTACGCTCAGTTTGGTGATGGAAAGGTCCGCGATTGACGTGCTCGCGGCATAGTCGATAGAGGAATTTGACGCGTAACGAACAAATTCGCTTTCCGGGACACTGTCGAAAGCTGAATCGACACCTTCCGACGTACTCGTCTCCAACGGGATGCGAAACGGCGCGTCACTTTCTTTCTGCATGACGTACGCCAGTCCAACATCCTTGATTGATGCTTCTGAATATCCCACCTCTTTCAACTCGGGGGGGATGAGCTGGTCATTGCCTACTGAAATGGCATGCGAAATTGGTTTGTAATTGTTCGCTATCGTAATGGAGCGGAAGAAGAGTGGGTCGTACTTGAAGAAAGAGTGGTGAATATATCCCATCATGGGAAGGTCATGATACATGACACCTCCCGTCTTCGTCAGATCATGAATGGTCTGAAACGACCTGATCTGGTTGAAGACATGTTCCGTGGTTCCAAAGTTCATCACAAGATCAAACTTGTTCTTCAAGGCAGGGCCAGGTTCGTGTGCATTGAGATCGAACAAGATCGTGTTGGTAGCGTGGAAGATGTCCAGTGCGGTGTATCCAAAGCCGGCAAAAATCAGCAAATCGCCCAGATGCTCGTTCGCACCAATTGACGCTTTCTCGGCATGGCTGAGATCATCGTACAGTCTCCCACCGCCGCCCCGGCTCGCATAATAGTTGAGAAAAGAGCGTGCACCTTCTTCAAGTGCATCGCCAAACATCTGGGTCGCACCAATATCGCAAATGTTCGCGCCAGGTTCCAGGTGACCGTTTTCCGTCAAGGTCATTATTTCGATAAGCGTCTTGAAGGAAGAACCCATGTATGATCTCGCAAATGAATGACAATGCGAGGTCTGTACAAGTCGTATTCATGTGACGCAACCAACCGGACATGTCCTCTAACAACCTGTGTAACGTTCGAGAGACACTACACTCTTGCTCTATCGCAGTATTTTCACGTATGAGACATCAACTTGAATTACTCTTTGCGAGACGTGACGCAACAGCACGGCCCGATGATGACCATCGAGACATCACATTTCCGACGGACACAGCCCCGGTTTTCGACTGGCGCTATCCTTTGTGCGCGGCGTGCGCGGCTTTCACACTGTTGCAACCTCCTTCTTCCACTTCTGCTTACCAGCCCCTGATCATTGGCGGTCCGGCAAGATTGCGCGGACGGATGCTCAGGGGGATGAAACGGACCGAGGACGGAAAGTCTTTCTGGTCGGCACCAATATTGTGAAAATTCGGCAAGAGAGCAGGATAGACCCATGACCGAAGTCAACACGCACACCGCAGCTGAAAAGCGCGACGACAACCGTTTGATCATTTTCGACACCACATTGCGCGACGGAGAACAGTCGCCCGGCGCATCCATGACACACAATGAAAAACTGGAAGTCGCCGAGATCCTCGACGCTATGGGCGTCGATGTAATCGAGGCAGGTTTTCCGATTGCGTCGAACGGGGATTTCGAAGCGGTAAAGGCGATTGCAGAACGAACCAACACATCTGTCATCGCGGGCCTTGCGCGCGCCATTCCGGGCGACATTGATCGATGCGCAGAAGCCGTGAAACACGCCAAACGGGGTCGCATCCATACATTTGTTTCCACGTCTCCGATCCATCTGAAATATCAAATGCAGAAAACCCAAGACGAAGTGCTGGAAATCATTGCCGCCACCGTTGCCCAGGCACGCAACCTGATTGACGACGTGGAGTGGTCCGGTATGGATGCCACCCGCACGCCTATTGAATACCTCTGCAAATGCGTGGAGGCAGCCATTAAGGCTGGTGCAACAACAATCAACATTCCAGATACCGTCGGTTACACCACCCCTGCAGAGTACAAGGACTATTTTGTCCAACTCCGCGAACGGGTGCCGGGGGCCGAGAACGTAATATTCTCCACTCACTGCCACAACGATCTCGGCATGGCTGTGGCGAACTCTTTTGCCGGTGTCGAGGGAGGCGCGCGGCAGATTGAATGCACGATCAACGGACTTGGTGAACGCGCAGGCAATGCGGCGCTGGAAGAAATCGTCATGGCTGTGCAAACCCGCAGCGATGCACTGCCCTACCACAACAACATCGACGCCACGCACATTGCTCGTGCGTCGAAAATGGTGTCTGCGGTGACCTCGTTTCCTGTGCAGTACAACAAGGCGATCGTCGGTAAGAACGCCTTCGCGCACGAGAGCGGCATCCATCAGGATGGCATGTTGAAGAATGCAGAAACATTCGAAATCATGACGCCGGAGAGTATCGGTTTTCGTGAAACCTCATTGGTGATGGGCAAACACTCCGGACGTCACGCATTCCGGGAGAAGCTGTTGGAGCTGGGGTACGACCTCGGAGAGAATGCGTTTCAGGATGCATTCCAGCGCTTCAAGGATCTGGCTGATCGCAAGAAGCATGTTTACGACGAAGATATTGAGGCTCTTGTCGATAGCGAAATGGCGAGTGCCACGAACCGCATCAAGCTTGTGTCTCTGACGGTGATCGCTGGAACTGGTAGCGCGCAACGGGCGACTGTGACGTTGGATGTGGATGGTCAGCACAAGACCCACGAAGCGACAGGGGATGGCCCGGTGGATGCGACGTTCAATGCCATCAAGGCCATCGTCCCTCACGAGGCCCTGCTGCCGCTCTATCAGGTGAGTGCTGTAACTGAAGGAACCGATGCCCAGGCAGAGGTCATGGTTCGCCTGGAACATGAAGGTCAGACAGCAACCGGTCGCTCCGCAGATACCGACACGATGGTCTCCTCAGCACGTGCGTATGTCATCGCTCTCAACAAGCTGCAACAGAAGCAGGAGCGCGTTGGAAACGGCGTTTCGCTGGTGGGGTAAAAGAAGGGCGTTGTTGGAAATCCGCATAACGAATTGCATGTGATTTCCACAATCATGGACCGGGGCAACGCGCCCCGGTCACGAGTTTGCAGCCAACCAACACCGTGTAAGTCGTACGTACCTAACTCGCTGTGGGCAGAGCTCCGTTTTCGTGCGACTTGGTTGCTTCACCTTCAGGAACCAGTCGATGAAGCAAGGACGTTGTTTCAGAATGTCCACCATTGCCATTGACGGCTCTGAGCGTTGGCAGCTCTTTGGTTCCATCTCCCTGTTGTTCCTTGGCGACGGCCAATGACCCGATCATGGATCCTCCCGCCTCGACACTAAGCTCGCCATACGTTGTTTCGCCACTGACCGAACCGGTTTCACGAATATCGAGCTTGTTGGCGATAATGGCGGTGCCATCCAACGTGCCGCATACCGTGGCATCGACTGTTTCAAGTCGACCATGAAGTTCACCACCATCGTGAATAAGAACGCGTTCTGCGCTGAACTCGCCGTCCGCGTAACCGTGTACTTCCAGGACGGAACAATTCGAGATGTCCCCCGTGATGCGTGCGCCGCTGCCAATGATCACGTGACTTGAATCCGCTGCGTTTGCGAAGGAGCGTCTGGGGTAGATCGATTGGTGAGACCCGTTAGGATCGCTTGTCGTCGGGGTACCGTTTTTTGAGATGGAATGATCGGGGGGATTCATGCTGCAACTCCAAATACGCGTTAACTCAATGGGTTACGTTATTATTATCTGCGCATGACCGCAACATGGAAAGAGACTTGTGATATAATTGCTAAAATAGAAATATTATGTGAGGATATTAAAAGTGATAATAAATGAGGGTTATGTAAATATTATAATTTGAAAGACGGAGCATTGAATGAATTTGACGACTTGCAAGAGTATTCCTTTGCGAATGCCGGTGTGATGTCAAAGCATTCGTTTGATGGTGACTAAGCCTTTATACAATGCTGTGCCTTCGGATAGTTCAGTCACGGAGAGAACGACCGGTGGACACTCTGGTAATCATGACCCTACTCGAGGGCTTTCGCCCACCGTGCCTCAATCGCCCCACTGACGAATTAACCATCACCCCAAAGCGTCCAGTGTCTTGCCGTATCTTATTGAAAAGCGTAGTGAAATCCCTGTTAAGGGGATGATTGTTCTTGTATGCGATCATGACCAGCAACGCAGGAAGATTGTCCAGACAAGCGGCATGTTTTTTGCGTTACCTTAAGTGTTGACTTGCGTAAAGCGCCGGTCTCGGCGTGATGGGGATCACTGAGCGATGTTGTCGGATTTTGTCGGATCGTTTTCCGACCATATTGCCGTGGACCTGGGAACCGCGAACACGCTGGTATTCGTACCGGGGCGCGGGATCATCCTGGACGAACCATCTGTCGTCGCAATTCAGACCAAGGACGGAACCCGCAAGGTGCTCGCTGTTGGAGAAACAGCGAAGTCCATGCTTGGGCGTACGCCTGACAGCATTGAAACCATCCGCCCGTTGCGGGACGGCGTAATCGCTGATTTCATCGCAGCAGAGGAAATGCTCCGCCAGTTCATTAGTCGGGCAAAATCACGCCTCAAGGTCCGTCGTCCAATCATTCTTGTATGTGTTCCGGCCAGTTCAACCCCGGTGGAACGACGGGCCGTGTACGAATCCGCGCTCTCTGCCGGTGCCAGAAAAGCTTTTCTGATTGAAGAGCCCGTAGCAGCAGCACTTGGCGCAGGTCTTCCGATTTACGAACCGAAGGGTTCGATGGTCATCGACATTGGTGGCGGCACAACGGACATTGCAGTTTTGTCCCTTGGCGGCGTGCTTGACGCACATTCCATCCGCTGTGCGGGGTATGCGATGGACAGCGCCATCATCAAATATGTCCGTCGCAAGCATAATCTCCTCATCGGAGAGCCGAATGCAGAGCGTATCAAGATCGAGGTGGGGGCGGCGGTCCACAAAGCCAACGGCAAACGGGTCGACGTACACATCAAAGGGCGTGATCTGCGCCGCGGTCTGCCAACAGAAATTGTGCTTGGGCCCGCAGATATCGCCGAAGCTCTGGCGGAACCTCTCGAGGAAATCGCCTATGGTATTCAGCGCACCCTGGAGCGGATGCCACCTGAGTTGGCATCAGATATTGTGGAGCGCGGTGTATGTCTGACAGGTGGTGGATCGCTTTTGGACAAGATTGATGTTGAACTGAGTCGGAAAATCGGCGTGCGTATGATTATACCGGACGAACCTCGCAACAGCGTCGTGATTGGTTGTGGGATGATCTTGAAGGATCTTGGGAAATATCGAGATTTCCTGATCCTTCCGTAATGGACTTATTTGCGGACCACGAAACAGTCCGCACAAGACGAAGTGTTTGCGTATGAGCGTTTTGAGAGCAGACCCGTATTCACGTGCCGCGCGCACGTGGGGTGTTCGTACCCGAGGTGTGACGGGTGGTGTGACGTTATTCGCTCTTATGTTTACATCGCTGGCGCTGATGGCGATGAGCCGTCTGAACCATTCGTGGGTGCACGACATGCGCGGCGAGTTGGTTGAGGTCATGCTCCCAACCCTGGAAATTGTTTCGGTACCGGCCATCCGCCTTCAGCAAATGCGCCGCAAGGTTGGCGCCTACGTCAAGGTGCTGAGCGAAATCGACCGTCTGGAACAACAAAACGAACAACTGCATCGCTGGGAAGCGCGTGCGCGGGAGCTGGAACGTGAAATTGCGCGCTATCGCGAATTGCTCAACGCAAAGGACACCCGCACATTCGCTTTTGTCACTGGACGTGTCGTGGCGGATGGGCGCGGTCCATTTTCTCGCAGCGTCATTCTGAACATTGGCAGTAACGAGCGCATACGGGACGGCTATCCAGTTGTGAACGGTAACGGTCTTGTTGGGCGCACGCTCAATGCCGGTGCGACGGCTTCACGCGTTCTTCTTCTCACAGATCCAAACAGCCGCGTGCCTGTTGTATTCGGCGCGGGCGAAACACGTGGCGTGCTGACAGGAGACACAACACCAACGCCGCCAATCAAGTTTACCCCACAGAATGTCCGACCAGCGATCGGAGACGAAGTGCGTACATCCGGACATGGAGGTTTGTTTCCACCTGGGCTCTCGATTGGAACGATTGCGCAGACCAGTCCTGCGCTCCGCGTCAAACTCTACGCGGATACGGACCGCATCGATTTTGTGAGTGTGTTGCTGTTCGGGCAACCGACCGTTGGGAATTTCGTGGATGCCTCAACGCAAAATCGTCGCGTCAGGTCGAAGGCGATCCGTACGGCGACGAAGGATCTGATGATTCTGCCGACCCGACCTACTGGTGCTTTGCGTAAGGATGCAGCCGCAAGACGCGCGGTCAGGAACCGGAGGCGTGCGCCATGAGCGTCAAGTGGAATAAATCTCCCACAGCGAGCGCCGCCGAAGTTCGCTCGTACCGAAGTTGGACATTTTTCGTCCCTGGCTTGACGTTACTTGTTTTTGCGCTCCTGGTGACTCTGCCGTGGGGACTCGGTCCCGAGCTTACTTACGTGCCACCCTTGCTTATTCTCACTATGGTTTTTGCGTGGACCGTACGTCGCCCAACACTCATGCCCGGGTTGCTGGTCTTTCTTGTCGGTGTCACCGTTGATGTCGTGACTGCAAGCCCTCTTGGGTTCTGGGCCTTTTTGTTCCTGTGCGGCTATGCCATCGCACTTCATGTCGCACGACTGGACTTCAACTGGCGAGCGCTCGTCATTCTGATGGCATATATTCCATCTTCCATCGCTATTGCGGTTGTGGCCTGGGGGCTGACATCAGCCTATTTCGGTCAACCCACCGATTGGACCCCACTCTACGAGAGCGTGAAGGCCAGTTGGCTCGTTGCACCGTTGTTGGTGTTTGTGACGGGTTGGATCAGTCATCGCATGACAAAGCCTGCAAAGTCTCATGGTCCAACGCAGGCGCAGTCATGATCCTGGATGGGCGTCACGAAGAAGACCGTCTGCGCAATCGGTTTACACGCCGCATGCTGCTCGTTGGTGCAGCACAAGCAGGCTTGATTGCTGTGCTCGGTCGTCGCCTGCACGAATTACAGGTTATCGAGAAAGACAATTACGCGTTCCTGTCTGATAACAATCGCCTCAGTGTGCAACCGCTGGCACCCGTAAGAGGCAAGATACTGGATCGCCATGGTCAGGTGCTGGCGGCAAACAAAGATGAAAATGCGTTGTTTGTCGTCCCCGATCTTGCTGGGAATGTCGAAAACGTACTCGACGCCTTGCGGGACTTCATCCGTATTCCGGATGAAGAGGTGCGTCGCGTCATTGCGTTGTCGAAACGTCAGAGCCGCATCCTGCCGATCGACATTCGAGTTCCTCTGGATTGGGAAACTCTGGCACGGATCAATGTCGAGGCCCCGCACTTGCCCGGCATTCTGACAGAGATCCGCAAACGCCGCGTCTATGCTGGCGGTAAGGACCTTGGTCACATCATTGGTTATGTTGGTCGAGTGGCATCTCACGAACCAGGACAGGACCCGGCACTGCGACTTTCATATATGAAAGAGGGAAAATCCGGCGTTGAAGCGGGGCTGGAACACCAGTTGCGCGGAACTGGAGGGAGCGTAAAACATGAAGTAAATGCACGCGGTCAGATTGTTCGAAAGATTGAACAGGTTCCTGCCACACAGGGTGATGACATAACGTTGTCGATTGACAGCGCTCTGCAAGCCCGTGTGATGAAACATGTCGCCCGATACGGGAGGGCATCTTCCGTGGTGCTTGATGTTCGGACGGGTGAAATCCGTGCCATGGCGTCCGCACCATCTTACGATGCTGCCGACATAGCGGCAGGAATCTCGAACAGAGCCTGGAACAAACTGCGCAACGACCCCGGAAAACCCCTAATGAACCGCGTCATTCGCGGGCAATATCCTCCAGGTTCGACTTTCAAAATGGTGACAGCCCTTGCAGCACTGGATGCCGGACTGATCACACCGGATGAAAAATTCACGTGCAGCGGTTCTTACGAAATGGCCAACCATAAATTCGGATGCTGGAACCGGGGCGGGCATGGCCGAGTGAATTTGCACCGCGCACTCAAGGAATCCTGCGACGTCTATTTTTATCGCATTGCTGAGCGTCTCGGGATGGAGAAGCTGGCGGAAACCGCAAGGCGTTTTGGATTTGGCGAGACATTCGATACGGGCCTCGCAGGTGAAAAACCAGGCCTTGTGCCAAGCGCAGCTTGGAAACTCTTCACGCTTGAACGTCCCTGGGTTACGGGCGAAACGTTGCTGGCGGGTATTGGGCAGGGGTACGTTCTGGCAACGCCGTTACAACTCGCCGTCATGACAGCGCGCCTCGCCACCGGCAAGCGCATCGTGCCAACCATCGAGAAGGTCGATGGGAACAGCGCCGCTGCTCTTCCGCAATCGCTCGGATTCGAAGAAGCATGGCTCAGGCGCGTGCGCCGTGCAATGTTCGCCGTTGTGAACGAGCGGGGCGGGACAGGACACTCGGCATCGCTGGGATGGCCGGGGGTTCACATCGCAGGCAAAACAGGAACATCCCAGGTTTCGCGGGCATCGCGCACCCGTCGCAACAAGGATCTGAAGTTCGAGCTACGGGACCATTCCCTGTTTGTTGCCTATGCGCCAGCACACAACCCGGTTTTCGCAGTTGCCACAATCGTCGATCATGGTGGGGGCGGATCTGAAGCCGCAGCACCACTTTCGAAAAAAGTCATGTCTGAAGCTTTGAAGATACATTGGACGACACCTCAAGGGCAGGCCGGGAGCACGAAGCTCGGGCAGATCAAAACAAAACCAGGGAACCGCACGCTGCAACAAACGGTTCTCAGGCAGCGGTCAAAATTACAATGACCGTGCGCGACGAAATTCTCGACAATGCCACCCCGGCTTCAGAACGACTGTGGGCCGTAAGCTGGCCGCTGATCATTGTTGTAAGTGCTGTCGCTGCCATCGGAACTGCGATGCAGTACTCCGTGGCCGGAGGCGCGTTCGATCCGTGGGCGGCCAAGCATGCGACCCGATATATTGCAGGTCTCGGCCTGGTCTTTTTCATCTCAAGTTTACCGGTCCGCTTTTGGATTGGAATTGCCTATCCGGCATATCTTGGCGTGCTTTCACTTTTGATCGCGGTCGCCCTCGCAGGGACGGAAATTGGTGGAGCGAGCCGTTGGCTCAATGTCGCTGGAGTGAACTTTCAGCCTTCCGAATTTGCAAAAGTTGCCGTCATTCTCGCACTCGCTCGGTATTATCAATGGCTCCCGCGCGATCGATTGTTTTCGCCTGTCCATGTCGTGTTGCCCCTGGCTTTGATCACAGCACCGGTTGCACTCGTTCTCAATCAACCCGACCTTGGAACAGCGGCTCTGGTCGCTGGTGCCGGCATCGCCGTCATGTTCGTTGCTGGCGTTGGGTGGTGGTATATTGCGGGTGGTATTGCAGCTGCAGCGGCACTCATGCCGTTCGTCTGGTCATCGCTCCATGGCTATCAGAAAGAGCGTGTGCTCAACTTCATTGATCCGCAGAGAGATCCGCTCGGACTCGGCTACCAGATCTTCCAGTCCAAGATCGCTCTTGGTTCCGGCGGAATGACGGGCAAGGGCTTCATGCGTGGTACTCAATCCCAGTTGGAATTCTTGCCCGAAAAGCACACCGATTTCATCTTCACGATCATTGGCGAGGAGCTAGGGCTCGTCGGAACCCTATCGCTGCTTGCGCTTTACAGCACCATCCTCTTGATCCTGCTCTACATGTGCCTGCGCTGCAGAGCACATTTCACCAGGCTGCTGATCGCAGGGGCCGCTATCACATTGTTCCTGCACCTGTTTGTGAACGCCGGAATGGTTATGGGATTGTTGCCCGTTGTCGGGGCGCCGCTACCTCTGATTTCGTATGGTGGAACGTCGTTGTTCGCAACAATGTGTCTGTTGGGCCTTGCCATGAATGCCTTTGTGCACCGGCGAGAGAGCATAGATCCGAAAACCGTCAACGCTTTGATCTGACGTCAGGTCATTCGCCTATTTGTAAAGCAGGTAAGGTGTACGGAGTTTGCGAAAACGTGCAACTTCGGAGCGCCAGCTCGCGATGATGTCTTGTGCACTCCGTCGGCTTTCAATCATCTGACGGAGCCGTTTCGTTCCCGAAATTAGCGTGAACATACGCGGTTCCCGAATGAAGCCCTTGCGACCCTTCGAGCGGGCCTGGTTCGCGGCTTCCACTAATGCATGCACGCCCACCTCCAGTGGTGCGTACTGATCGACATCGCGCACGACAACTCGCACGCCACGAACGCGTTTGCCTTTGAACAGAGGTTTTAACGCCACATTGGGAATGGAGCGAGGCACATACGTCTCTGCCTTGAATGTCACTCCTGGCAAGCGTGCTTTCCGTAATCGCTCCATCGCCTTGCGGTTATCGAACCACGTTGCGCCGAACAAGGAGAACGGTGTTGGCGTTCCGCGTCCCTCGTTCATATCCGTCAGCCCGACGATGCCGACCCCAGGATAGACAAGCGCAGATTCAAACGTCGGAATATTCGGGCTTGTCGCCACCCACCCCTCACGCGCAGCAGGCCAGCGCATCTCGCGCGTCCAGCCCCGCATCTCGATCACCTGCAAGTCGAGCGTGTCCAGTCCCTTGAGCCACCGTTCGCCCTTGATCATGCGCGCAAGCTCGCCGACGCTCATGCCATGCACGATAGGAATTGGAAATTGCCCGACGAATGAGGTGTGTCGTTTTTCCAGGACATAGCCGGACACATAGTTCCCCCCGAGTGGATTGGGCCGGTCCAGAACGATAAATGGAATATCCGCTTCCGCAGCCGCTTCCATCGCCAGTCCCATCGTTGAGATGTAGGTATAGTAGCGCACGCCGATGTCCTGAATATCGAACACAAGCACATCAATGCCGCGCAGCATCTTCTGGGTCGGTTTTTTCGTACGGCCATACAGGCTGAGAACACGAACACCGGTTTTCTTGTCGACGCTGTTTTTCACCTTGGCACCGGCTTCAGCCAGACCCCTGAACCCGTGTTCCGGTGCATAGATTGCAGCCAGTGTAACGTCAGGTGCATCCGACAGAATGTCGGCAAGATGGGTGTTGCCGATCAATGCGGTCTGGTTTGTGATCAACCCGACACGCTTGCCATTCAATGGCCCAAAGCCGGAGAGAAGGAGTTGCTCCGCGCCCGTGCTGACCGCTCCCGCAATTGCTGCTGACTGTGCAGTCACAATAAGAATACTCCAGAGGACCATCGACAACGCGAGTAATACGCCTCGTCGAACGATGTCTGGCAGGCCGTTGGTGACAAGCAGGAGAGGGCGATATGAGGCATGATTGTTTTTCATGTCGTCAAACTACGCCGAACACACGGCAAGTTCATGGTCGAAGTGAAAGGCGTGCACACTTATGTACCAGGAACCTGCGTATAGGTCACAAGCCCGCCATCGTTGGGGCTGCTCACCAGTGTTGAGCCTTTGGTGTACAACTTGCGGCACACCCGTCCCCCTTTCCACTGGGGTGTCGGATCGAACTCCTGGCACAGCTTTCCCCCATCGACTGACCAGCGCCCGCTGCCCGATGATACGACATCCATGCGGCGCCACGTCATTCCGCCATCCGCTGCAAACAGCGTTTCGCCCGTCGCCTGATCCCTTGCCCGGATCCAGTGAAACCGCTTACCAGCCAACGTGCCCGTAATCGCAGGGCCAAGCAGTTGCCGTTTGCTGTTCTCAGAGTCAGAATGAACGGCCAGCTGCGATGACGTCGGGCTTTGTGAACATCCGGCAAGAAGACAAAACAGTGTCAGAAGGATATGCGGCGGATGTTGCAAAGTTATCTCCCGTTGTCCTGACGCCGAATGCGCGGAGAACGCTGATTTGTCCCGTTCTTCGATACTGGTCTTACGTTAGCAAACCAGAACGTTCAAATCTGTTCGAAATCGTCGCCACGGTGCATTCCCCACAACCAAGGCACGCTGGAGTAGGCCACGGGTCCAGGCACGTTCAAATCGTCTTGACTTGAGAGCCCGGTTCTCTAAGAGACGCGGCAACGGAGCGAATTCGTCAACTGGCTGAACCAACATCAGCCCATGAACAGGTGGGGGACGCGCACGGTGACAAAACTACCCAAGAACTATCGGCCAACCGCAGATGAGCCGTTCATGGGGAAACGTCAACAGGCGTATTTCCGCAAAAAACTCACGGACTGGCGTGATGAAATCATCGCCGAAACGCGCGAAACCGTCGCGAACCTGAACGAGAAATCCGAACAACATGCGGACGTTGCTGATCGCGCAACATCAGAAGCAGACCGGTCTCTTGAGCTGAGGGCCCGTGACCGGCAACGCAAGCTCATTAGCAAGATCGATGCAGCCTTGCGCCGGATCGATCAAGGGGAGTACGGATACTGCGAGGAAACAGGCGAGCCGATTGGTGTGGCCCGCCTGGATGCCCGCCCTATTGCCACATTGAGTGTCGAAGCTCAGGAACGCCACGAAAAACGCGAACGGGTTTTCCGCGACGACTGACACAATTGGCAATAAGACCAGCCGATCGAAACGACACACGCCTTAGCAGTCGGTTAACCAAACCTGCTGCATTCTGATCAAAGTATTCAGATGTTGTGTGGAGTTTATATTCGATGAGTTCACGTCAAATCCGTCATGTCGATGCACGTACCAAAGTTATTTGGTCCCGTGTCACGGCCTCAGCGATTGTTTTTGCAACAACACTCTCAGTAGAGAGCTGGACCGGTCAATTGGGCGCTATTGATGCTGCAACTTTGCATGCAAAACAGTCCAAGGTGATGATCACGATGGAAACATTTGACCCGCAATCGTTGTCGACAGCAGCATTCGCAGACTGACTGCCAGCGTGCTCATTTAACCGGGAAACAGGCTACAATGGATCGTGCCCCTGGGGCGTCGAGGGTTGACGCACGCGTGCAAATCCCGGCGCAGCACGTTCAGGCTCCAATTGCGGCGTTGCAGGGCCATTGACCCGATCGTAAACCGGTCTATGGGCTGGTGCGATACCCGTCTCGATGACGATATCGACCGGTCCCCCGGTCATGATCAGATGCTCGGTGCCGTCACGACGGATCAACACGAGCTTGCGTCGCCCGTCCACTGACGTCTGTTCGATCACACCGGTGCGGCGATCCCGTGAACCACCCATGAGGCCGCCCGCAGAACCGTTTCCGGTGAAATAGCCGTACGCCAGCCACCCACCGATTCCCAGTGCAGCCAGCAAAAGTATGATCAGAATAAAGTTTAGCATGTCATGTCCCGTTCGCTAACGCCCTGCGGCGTGCTGATACAGGTCCCCAATTTCGATGCCGCACCCGCAAACCGGATGCCTCCTTACGACCTGTCTGCCATGTTGGAAGAGCGCCTGCAACCTGACAGCAACCTGAGCACACAGATGAACAGCACTTCGTGGCGATAGTGCAGCTATATCAAACGTGACAGATGCACCGTATTCAAGTCGCTGGCCAGAGCTCGAGCAGAAATGCTGCAAACAGCCGATTCATCGTAGCACGGCGCTTTACGTCATTTTAACCAGGTGAGCGCAGTTTGATCCCGTTCCGTAAAGTCCATGGAACACCCGGATCGGGGTGTTGCTGGACGTGTACCTCGGTGTGCTTGTGTTGGCATACCTTACAGTTTGGTGTTGCGTCATATGCGTAATCGCGTCCTCGCTCCGGCGAATCAGCTTATTTCCAAAATCATGGATCGTCTCCAAGGCCCTCTCGAGAGTGCGGCCCGGGCTACTGGTGCGTTTGCGCCGAGTACACCCGCGCATGCAGACGTGCGCCCGTCTCCAGCACACAAGTCGTCGCCCCTGATCCTGGGCGGTGCGCTTGCAACTGCAATGCTCGTTGCTGTCGTGGCAGCGCTAATCAAGACCCCTGGCGATGCGGTCATTCTTGGACTACTGACTGTTCTCGGTATCATCGGCGTGTTCTTCCTGTTTGCGGCCAGCGTTGGTCTTGTGCAGTTCGGTGTTCGTGATCATCGCCAGGTTCTCGAGCATCTCATCATGCGATCCCCCGATGGCGTCTTGATCGCGGCGGCAGACGGAACAACGGTTCGCCAGAACGGTGCATTCGACGAGATCCAGCGAGCTCTGGCAAACGGCGCAACAGACGAAAGGCAGGGCTTGAGCGCAATTACGGCGTTAGAAGCGTTCTTTCATGCAGGATCCGATGGCGAAGGCGGGTTTTTCCGTTTGATGAGGGCCGCCCGCGTTGGAGAGAGTGCAGAAGAGCTGGTACATATTGAAAATCAGACGTCACCAGTCTTGAATGGCAACTGGCGGGTTTCGATCACTGGTCTTCTGGACAGTGAGGGGATCGACAGAGCGACCGAATGGCGAGTAACACGCCTTCCTGAAGACACGACACATCAGCTTCGCCAACACGACCCACTCGCACGAGACACCGCCAGTTTCGAGCGCGTTCCCACCGGCATGCTGATCGTATCGCGTGAAGGCCGCATTCTCAGCGCCAATGCCGCGATGCGCGCACGCATTGGTTTTTCCATCGACGCCATCGAAGTGGATGGCGTGGCCTTCACAGACATTTTTCCGGATGGGCAAGCTGCGTTCGACAGCGTCACAAAAGGCATGTTGACGGACCAGATTGCTGCTCCACACACGCTCAAGTTACGGACAGTCAATCAACAACAGGAGATTGTATGTCGCGCTACTTTTGCGCCGCATGCCGGTCCCCAGGGACGGGTTGTGGTCGCCGTCGAGGAACTGCCTGTTCTCCCACGTGAAAACGCGGTCAACCTGTCGAAAAGTCAGGGCGCAAACCTGTTCAACGCCGCTCCGATTGCCATCGCAGTGGTTGATGCATCGGGTGCGATCGAAAGCGCGAATGACGCATTTGCCCGGATGTTCGGCGACGATATTGGAAATCTGATCGAGAGCGTAACACCAGAAACCCGCGATCACGTTCAGTTTGCCCTGAATGCCGCGACGGATGGTGATCTGCATCCGGCACCCGTCGAAATCGCGGTAGGCAAAGAAGGCAAAACCAAGGGGCGCGTTTTCATCTCACCCGCGCATCCTGACGGTGCTGAAGGCGATATGGCGATCGTCTACGCCATCGACCTCACAAAACAGCGCGAGCTCGAAGCACAATTTGCGCAGGGGCAGAAAATGCAGGCGGTCGGCCAGCTTGCTGGCGGCATGGCGCACGACTTCAACAACCTGCTCACTATCATTACGCTCTCCAGCGATTTCCTGTTGTCCAGCCATCAAAAATCCGATCCAGCGTTCAAGGACATCATGCAAATCAAGCAGGTTGCAGGACGTGCGGCGGAAATTGTCAAACAGCTCCTTGCCTTCTCGCGCCAGCAAACGTTATTGCCGGAGATCCTGTCCCTCACGGATGAAATTTCCGATTGGACGACGACATTGCGGCCACTCCTTGGTGAACGCGTCACGCTTGATACCGACAATGGGCGGGATCTCTGGATGGTCAAGGCGGACAAAAGTCAGCTCGGGCAGGTCATCGTAAATCTCGCCGTCAACGCACGCGACGCAATGGCGGAAGACGGTGCCGTCACAATCCGCACACGCAACGTTCCGGCACGCGACGTTGCGCGTCTGGCTGAAAAGGAAATCCTGCCTGTTGATTACGTCATGTGCGAAGTCAGCGATACGGGCACAGGTATGCCGGATGACGTGCGCGACAAAATCTTCGACCCGTTCTTTTCAACGAAGGAAGTTGGTAAAGGTACAGGGCTTGGCTTGTCGACGGTGTACGGCATTATCAAGCAGACTGGTGGATACATTTTCTGCGACAGCACCCTGGGTAAGGGCACGACCTTCCGCATTTATCTCCCGCGCCATGATCAACACATCGATCCATCTGCAGTCGCTGCGCCGGTTGTGGCTGTCGAAAAACCGGCAAACACCGACATGACCGGCTCGGGCCTTGTCCTGCTGGTTGAAGATGAAGAACCTGTACGGCGCCTTGCAGCCCGTGCATTGAAGCGCCAGGGCTTCGACGTCCTTGAAGCGGGCTCCGGCGTTGAAGCGCTGGAAGTCATGCGCGAGGTCGACGGCAAGGTTGATCTGGTCGTCAGCGACATCGTGATGCCCGAGATGGACGGTCCAACCCTGCTCAAGGAGCTTCGTAAACAGCAACCCGACATGAAACTGATCTTCATCTCGGGGTATGCTGAGGATGCACTACAGACCTTGAATCCGGAAGAAGAATTCGAGTTCCTTCCCAAACCCTTCCAGCTGGCAGAACTGGTCGCCAAGGTAAAGGCAACGCTGGGGACCTGAGGGCAGGCGTATTGGTTCTTGCCCACCGGCCTTTCCGCACTAAAGTCGGCTTATGTCCAAGACGTCGAATTCTGCGTCGCTGCCACGCCGAGTGGTCCTGAAAGGTTTGGCCGCTATGCCGTGGATAGCTGCCTCGTGCAGCGTTGCAGCGGCGACACGCGGGCCCTTTAGCATGCCGGAAGAAGGTAATCCGCACGCTCGCACATTCATGCAATGGCCAGTGAGTCGAAAAGTTCACCCGGATCCCGTTTTCCTCGACATGTTGCAACAGGCGATTGCTGATGTTGCAAACACGATCGTGGCCTTTGAACCCGTCGTCATGCTGATGGCTTCAACCTACGGCAAACGGGCGCGCCGCAAATTGTCAGATGCTGTCGAGATCTGGGACATCCCCACGGACGATTTGTGGTGCCGCGACAGCGGCCCCGTATTTGTCAGGAACGCGGACGGCAATCAGGCGGTGTGCCAGCTAAATTTCAATGGCTGGGGCGGCAAGCAAACCCACCGAAACGATGGTATGATCGCAAAACGGATCGCCCAACGGCTGGGGCTACCTGTGATTGACAGCGGCGTCGTCGGGGAGGCCGGCGGCCTGGAATCAGACGGGCACGGAACGCTCATGGCGCATGAAAGCTCGTGGGTGAACGCAAACCGAAACGCGCTAAAACGCTCCGTGATTGAGAAGCGCTTGCTGAAAGTCCTCGGCGCAAAAAAGATGATCTGGGCACCTGGCGTCAAAGGTGCTGACATCACCGATTACCACATCGACAGCCTTGCACGGTTTGTCGGCCCCGGTCACATAGTCATCCAGCTTCCGGAGCGGATTGATCATGATGATCCGTGGTCTACCGCAGCGTTCACCACCTATGATATCCTGAAGACGTCCCGCGATGCGTCGGGCAAGTCCTTTGAATTCGACATCCTGCCTGAGCCAGGGCGCCCGCGCGTCCGATCTGAAAACTTCGTGGCGTCCTATGTGAATTATTACATTTGCAACGGCGCCGTCATTACGGCCCGGTTCGGGGACAAAGACAGCGATGCAAGTGCAGCGGCAAAACTCGGGCGGCTCTATCCAGAGAGAGAGATTGTCATGCTCGACGTTGATCCAATTGGCGAGGTTGGCGGCGGCATCCATTGCGCGACCCAACAACAGCCCGCGGAAGTATGACTCCCGACAGGTTGGGTCAATACCCGGTTGTAAAGTACAATTGTCATGTGATTCCCTGTACCAAGCTGACATCGTGTGAACACAACGCGAACACGAGAAAATAAACGCTTTGTATTCAAGGTGTTAAACGGCGTTTGCCAAAATAGAACAAAATGTGTACATTTGTGCTTAACACCTGCGCTGATTGAACGATGCACGAACGGAGCTGAACGATGAAAAAGTCAGATTACCAACCTGTCGAAGGGCCATCCACAAATAAACAGAAGGCGCTCGAGGCGGCTTTGAGCCAGATCGAGAAGAACTTCGGCAAGGGCTCGATCATGCGCCTTGGTTCAGCCGACCAGGGGCTTGATATCGAAGCAGTATCAACCGGTTCGCTCGGCCTGGACATCGCTTTGGGTATCGGCGGTTTGCCGAAGGGACGGATTATCGAGGTCTACGGGCCTGAATCATCCGGCAAGACGACGCTGGCCCTCCATACAGTCGCTGAAGCGCAAAAGGCTGGCGGGATCTGTGCTTTTGTGGATGCGGAGCATGCACTTGATCCGGTCTATGCGCGCAAACTGGGTGTGAAAGTCGACGATCTCCTGATTTCGCAGCCTGACACCGGTGAACAGGCCCTTGAGATCACAGACACGCTCGTTCGTTCCGGCGCCGTTGATGTGCTTGTGGTGGACTCTGTCGCGGCATTGACACCCCGCGCTGAGCTTGAAGGCGAGATGGGTGACAGCCTGCCGGGTCTTCAGGCCCGCCTGATGAGCCAGGCTTTGCGCAAGCTGACCGGGTCGATCTCGAAATCTCAGACCATGGTCATTTTCATCAACCAGATCCGCATGAAGATTGGTGTGATGTTTGGCTCGCCAGAAACGACCACAGGCGGTAACGCCCTGAAATTCTACGCATCCTGTCGTCTCGATATTCGCCGGATCGGTGCCATCAAGAACGGTGACGAGGTTGTTGGCAACCAGACCCGGGTCAAGGTCGTCAAAAACAAGGTCGCACCGCCGTTCCGTCAGGTCGAATTCGACATCATGTACGGCCAGGGCATCTCGAAAAGGGGGGAACTGATTGACCTGGGCGTCAAGGCGGGTGTCGTCGACAAGTCAGGAGCCTGGTACTCCTATGAAGGCAACCGCATCGGACAGGGCCGCGAGAATTCAAAGATATTCCTGGCCGACAATCCCGAGATTGCGAATGCGATTGAGCGGGATGTACGGGAATCTGCCGGTCTTATTGTCGATGAGATCATGGGCATCACACCAGAGAAAGATGAAGACGACAGTGTGCTCGACGATAACGTGACGGTGTTTGATGCGGGCAAGAAAGCCAGTTGATCTGCTATCGCCCGGTTGGGTGCTGTCTCGGTCTTGTCTAAAATGAATTCCTCACCCCGTTTGGCATAAGCCGGACGGGGTGTTTTGTTTCATGGGCTTTCGATCTGTGGCAAACAGCGCAAACTGCGTGACATAAGGTCGTGCATGCGCCAAAAAGCGCGTGCCTCGCGCTGAGTCTGCTCTGTTGCCCGTTTCACTCACGGACTATAAGGCAGGAGAGATGCGCACAAATACGCGACGGTTCGGGACGCCCGGAATATGCCAGTCATTAAAATTGATGGAACGGAACACGAGTTCGAGGATGGGCTTGCGCTGATCCAGGCCTGTGAGCAGGTTGGCGTCGAGATTCCAAGGTTCTGCTACCACGAGCGCCTGTCCATCGCGGGCAACTGTCGCATGTGTCTGGTTGAAGTCGTCGGCGCGCCGAAACCAGCGGCATCCTGCGCGATGTCTGTCAATGACCTGCGGCCAGGGCCGGAAGGTCAGCCGCCGGAAATCCGCACCAATTCCGAGGAAGTCAAAAAAGCCCGCGAAGGCTGCATGGAATTCCTTCTGATCAACCACCCGCTGGATTGCCCGATCTGTGACCAGGGCGGCGAGTGCGATCTTCAGGATCAGGCCATGGCCTATGGCGTCGATACCTCGCGCTACGATGAGAACAAACGGGCCGTTGAGAACAAGAATATCGGCCCGCTCGTCAAAACCATCATGACGCGCTGCATCCATTGCACCCGCTGTGTCCGTTACATGACCGAAGTTGCCGGTGTTGAAGAGCTTGGTGCAACAGGACGCGGCGAAGACGTCGAGATCACCACGTACCTTGAAAAGAACATGACATCGGAGATGCAGGGCAATGTTGTGGACCTGTGTCCGGTCGGCGCACTGACCTCCAAACCATACGCGTTTCAAGCCCGCCCCTGGGAGCTCGACAAAACTGAATCTGTTGACGTGATGGACGCGCTGGGCTCCGCTATTCGCGTCGACAGCCGTGGTCGGGAAGTTCTCCGCATCATGCCGCGCAACAATGACAGCGTGAACGAGGAATGGATCTCCGACAAGACACGCTACATCTGGGACGGTCTCAAGACGCAACGCCTCGACCGCCCTTACATCCGCCGCAAAGGCACATTGGAACCAGCAAGTTGGGACGAAGCATTTTCGGCTATTGCAGACAGCATAACAGCCACTGATCCCAAGCGGATCGGTGCAATTGCAGGCGATCTTGCCGGTGCGGAGGAAATGTTCGCGCTGAAGGAATTGATGGCCCGTCTTGGAAGCACCAATCAGGATTGTCGTCAGGATGGTTCCGCGCTCGATCCACGGCATGGACGCGCATCCTACCTTTTCAATTCCACCATTGCAGGCATCGATGAAGCCGACGCCATCCTCCTGGTCGGTACAAACCCGCGACTTGAAGCTCCTGTTCTGAATGCGCGGATCCGTCGCCGCTACATTGCAGGTGTCGATCATATTGGTTTGATTGGAATGCCTGCGGATCTGACATACAACTACCAACACCTTGGAGCAGGTGCGCAATCTCTTGCAGATCTTGCGAACGGTGGTGATTTTGCTGATGCGCTCCGTTCCGCCGAACGACCCATGATGATAGTCGGCCAAGCCGCTTTGACGCGCAAAGACGGCGCTGCCGTTCTGGAAGCCTGTGCCAGCGTTGCGCAGTACTGCGGCGTCGTGCGTGACGGCTGGAACGGCTTCAATATTCTTCATACGGCAGCGGCCCGTGTTGCCGGTCTCGATCTGGGTTTCGTTCCGGGCTCTGACGGCCTCACTGCACACGAGATGGCACACGGCAGCAACCTTGACGTCCTTTTTCTCCTTGGGGCAGATGAAATCCCAATTCACAAGGGTGAAAATACATACGTCATCTATCAAGGGAGCCATGGTGATGCCGGCGCCCATGTGGCGGATGTCATCCTGCCCGGTGCTGCCTACACAGAAAAGAATGCCACCTTCGTCAACATGGAAGGTCGCGCACAGCAAACGCGCCGCGCCATCTTCCCGCCTGGCGAGGCACGTGAGGACTGGACGATCATCCGGGCGTTGTCCGAAAAACTGGGGCAGACGCTCCCCTATGACGACATCAACGCTTTGCGGGGCGCAATGTACGAAACGGCGCCGACACTTGCAGCGATAGACACTGTTGAAGCGGCCGATCCCGGAGCGATTGCAGCGCTGGCAGGGTCTGGCCAGATGTCAGGCGATCCGTTTGGTGTGTCGGTCACCGATTTCTACATGACGAACCCGATTGCGCGTGCATCCGCTGTGATGGCTGAGCTCAGCCAGATGCGCCATGGTGTGCGTGAGGCGGCGGAGTAGGGTAATGGCAGAATTCTGGATCAGTTACGGCCTCCCCCTTGCAATCATCCTCGGCAAGAGTCTGCTCTTGATCACCGCGATGCTCTTGATCATCGCGTACCTTCTTTATGCAGATCGAAAGGTATGGGCCGCCGTCCAGATGCGACGCGGGCCGAATGTGGTCGGTCCCTGGGGGTTGCTGCAATCGTTCGCCGACCTTTTGAAGTTCGCGCTGAAGGAGCCGGTAATTCCGGCGAGTGCCGACAAGATCGTTTTTCTGCTGGCTCCACTCGTCGCGTCCGTGCTTGCGATCTCTGCCTGGGCTGTCATCCCGGTCAGCGAAGGATGGGCCATAGCAAACATCAATGTTGGTATCCTCTACATCCTCGCGATCTCTTCGCTTGAGGTCTACGGCGTCATCATGGGCGGGTGGGCATCGAACTCGAAATACGCTTTCCTTGGTGCACTGCGATCTGCGGCACAGATGGTGTCTTACGAAGTGTCGATCGGTTTCGTGATCGTCACGGTATTGCTTTGCGTTGGGTCCTTGAATCTCACTGACATCGTTCTTGCTCAGAAAACCGGCCTCGCGGATTGGTTGGGGGTACCGTGGTTCACGATGCTCAACTGGTTCTGGTTGATCCTCTTTCCCGTTTTCATAATCTTCTTCATATCCGCACTCGCTGAGACCAACCGCCCGCCATTCGATTTGCCTGAAGCGGAATCCGAACTGGTGGCTGGCTTCATGGTGGAATATTCATCCACGCCTTACCTACTGTTCATGCTTGGCGAGTATGTCGCAATCACCCTGATGTGTGCGCTCACGACGATCTTGTTTCTTGGAGGGTGGCTGCCGCCTTTGGACATTGCGCCGTTCAACTGGGTTCCCGGTGTTATCTGGTTCGTGCTGAAGCTCTGCTTCGTCTTCTTCATGTTCGCCATGGTGAAGGCCATCGTCCCGCGCTATCGCTATGACCAACTCATGCGTCTGGGATGGAAGGTTTTTCTACCACTATCACTCTTCATGGTTGTTCTTGTGGCATTCGTTCTCAAGTTCACGGGGTGGGCCCCATGACTGGTGCGTCCGTAGCCAATGGTCAGTGCTACTGTGGTGCGACGACGGTGTCGGCGTCATGCGCGCCGGACACTGTTGCTTACTGTCATTGCAAGGATTGCCGCCGCGCGACGGGGGCACCGGTCGCAGCCGTTGCGGCGTTTGCCGAAGATGCAGTGTCTTACAATGGCCCGACACCAGGAATTGTTTCTTTGAAGCCTGGCGCGACGCGGATGTTTTGTGCAACGTGTGGCTCGCCTGTCGGCTCAAGGTTCGACTATTTGCCCGGACAGGTTTACATACCCCTCGGACTGCTTGACCAAGCCGATACCTATGCTCCGCAAGTTCATTGCTATGAGAGCGAACGGCTCGCCTGGTTGAACATCGAAGATACACTTGAACGGTTCGACACGACGGGACGCACGGCATTGAACGGCAGTGCGTTTCAGGACACCCACGTCAACATGGACAGACAGGATTAGATCGCGCCATGGCTCGCATCGGACAGGCATTCAGATCTCTCTTCCTCGTCGAATTCGTTTCGGCGTTCGGGCTTGCCATGCGATATTTCTTCCGCCCGAAATCGACACTGAACTACCCTTATGAAAAGGGACCGCTTTCACCACGCTTTCGTGGAGAA
>CALHAX010000079.1 GCA_937931785.1 uncultured Hyphomicrobiaceae bacterium
CTTCATTGTTTTTGCCGGCTTCATGATGGTCGAGAAATTCGGTTACACTGTTGGCAACATCGTAATGCTGTTCGCGATCAATCACGCGTTCAACATGCTGCTTGCTCCCCAAATCGGAAAACTCATCGGGTACGTAGGTGAGCGTAGCGCTCTGCTGTTCGAATACATCGGACTGGCACTCGTGTTCACGGCTTATGCGTTTGTCGAAACACCCTGGGTGGCGGCATCGCTCTACGTCATCGACCATGCGTTCTTTGCGCTGGCGATCGCGATCAAGACCTATTTCCAGAAGATCGCATCTCCGGAAGATATTGCACCAACAGCGGGTGTTGCCTTCACGATCAACCACATTGCGGCCGTTGGTTTGCCGGTGGCGCTTGGCTATGTCTGGCTACAGAATCCATCAGCTGTTTTCTTGCTTGGAACCGGTATGGCACTAATTTCATTCGTGCTCGCATTACTGATCCCGCGTGCACCGGTTGAGGGACATGAAACCATTCTGTCGCGCAGTCGGCTGGTTCCGGCCGAATGAGCGGGGACACGGCGCGAAACAGACATGTCGCAATATAACGCCCCTGCGTCGGTGTTGCGCTCGACGTTGACGGGTGAACGCGGCATCTGATCTGAGATCACGTAAACCCCACCTCCACTCACCAATTCCGGTATGCCATCATGACCCGCTCAAACTCTCACGATCTCATTCGCTCGCTCCCGATCTGGCGCAGCGATCTGGACATCCAACCGCTCAAGGGGGGATTGAGCAACGAAGGTTACGTTGTCACCGACGACGGCACGCAACACGTCGTGCGGCTGGGTGACGATGTGCCCGTCCATCACGTGTCCCGTGCCAATGAGGTCATGGCATCAGCAGCGTCACATGCGGCCGGATTTGCGCCCGAACTGATCTACCATCAACCCGGTCTACTCGTTTTCCAGTTCATTGATGGCAAGACGTATGACGAAACCGACGTCCTCGCGAACACACCGCGCATCGTATCGCTCATGAAAGAGTTTCACACTCGCATGCCGCATCATGTGGGGGGACCCGGACGTCTGTTCTGGGTGTTCCATATCATCCGGGACTATGCCCGCACGCTTGCGACCGCTGGATCACGCTTTTCTGACGACTTGCCGCAATATCTCAATTGGTCTGAAGCGTTTGAAAGCGTCCAACCCGCTCTCCCTATTGTCTATGGTCATTCGGATCTGCTTCCGGCGAACTTCATCGACGATGGAGAAAAAATATGGCTGATTGATTATGAATACGCAGCATATTCCACCCCGATGTTCGATCTCGCGAACCTGGCCTCGAACGCCCGTTTCACGCCGGAGCAGGACATCGCGATGATGACAGACTATTTTGGAACCTCGCCAGACAGGGCGATGTTACAAGGCCTTTCTGCGATGAAGTGCGCCTCACTCTTGCGCGAAGCCATGTGGAGCATGGTGTCCGAACACCATCTCAGTGCGCCAGGCGTAGATTATGCGGCGTACGCCGACGAAATCATGGGACACTTCATGACGGAGCTCGAAAGCTATGAAGACCGCTTCGGCCCGGCCCTATAGCGCAAACCCACGTGAAACATCTTCGCAGCAAGCGGCCACGCAAGCCAGGACAACAAGAGCCAAAAGCCCCGCCGTGGCCACACTACGGTGTGAACCACGCGCAGAAGCCCGTGTGTAACAGCTTGCTGAACTTCAGGATTATTCATCCTTGGAGCCGCGCGGAACCGACATAGTGGAAGCCGACGACCTCCGGCGTGAACCGTGGAACGTACGTGGCGCACTGTTCAATGATCAAACCGGATCCGGAGATGATATCGACCAAATTGCGATTGATGTTGCAACCTCCCGCCAAAGGCTTCCACCAGGGATTGAGGCGATCCTGAAGTGCCGCTGTTCGGGGGCTGTCGGACCGACCATGCTCACAGAACAGCAGACGACCCGATGGTTTGAGAATACGGCGCACTTCCATCATGGCTTCTGCTGCATTCGGGATCGTACAAAATGCGTAAGTTGTAACAACCGTGTCAGCAAATACCGTATCCAGAGAGACAGCTTCTGCGCTTTCAGTCAGAATTTCGACCGGGAATTGCGCTTCTGCAATCCTTGAAGCCCCCAGCGAGGTGAAGACAGGGTCAGGATCGACCCCGATAACCGCAGTCACTCTGGATGGGTCATACAAAGGAAGGTTGTGTCCGGATCCGATACCGATTTCGACAACCACACCCTCGGCCAGAGGGACAACTTTCATGCGTTGTCGCCCACAAAGCCGGCAACCGCAAACGGCGCTCACGACGCGTGGCGAAACGTAACGCTGGAAGAACCCGCGACTGTTGTCCGTCGGCGTACCTGATTCAGACATAGGTGCTACGATACTCCTCTTTGGTAGAGGTTATCCTAGCGCACCCCGAGCTTCTTCTGCAGCGATGATGACGAGGTTGTGTACTGAAACACAACTTTCTCATCGGGGCGGATGATTTTATGCGCTGCCTGAGACATCAACGCAGCCTCATGGAAACCGGACAGGATCAGTTTCAACTTTCCAGGATACGTATTGATATCGCCAATGGCGAAAATGCCTGGTTCGCTCGTTTCAAACTTTTCGGTATCAACGGGAATCAGGTTTTGTTCAAGATTGAGGCCCCATTCGGCGACCGGACCAAGCTTCATCGTCAGTCCGAAAAATGGAAGCACTGTGTCGCACTCATGGTGGATCTCCCCGTCAGTCGTCTTGATCGTCACGCCTTCAAGCTGGCCGTTATTCCCATGCAGTTGGGTTACTTGCCCCATATGAAACTGCATCGCATCTTCAGCCACCTTGGCGTGCATGCGGTTGACCGAATCTGGAGCGGCACGAAACTTGTCCCGCCGATGAACCAGAGCCATCTGCTTCGCAAAAGGGAGAAGATTCAGAACCCAGTCCAGTGCTGAGTCACCGCCCCCAACGACGAGAATGTTCTTGTCGCGAAAATCTTCCATGCGTTTGACGGAATAAAAGACAGACGTGCCTTCGTAGTCCTCGATACCCGGAAGCGGCGGACGCTTTGGCGTGAATGAGCCGCCACCGGCTGCGATCACAACAACTCTGGTTCGGAACACCTGATTGTCATCTGTGACGAGGCGAAAGCTGTCATCGGCCTGACGCTCAAGCGCATCGACACGTTGGTTGAAATGAAATTCAGGATTGAACGGCTTGATCTGTTCCAGAAGCTGATCGGTCAGCTCCTGTCCTGTGACCACTGGCATGCCTGGAATGTCATAAATCGGTTTTTCCGGATAAAGCTCCGCACACTGCCCACCCGGTCTGTCGAGTATGTCGATGACGTGGCACTTGAGATCGAGCAAGCCGAGTTCAAACACGGCAAACAAGCCACAAGGCCCACCACCGATAATGACAACATCTGTTTCAATCTCGCTCAATGACATCCACTTGTTTCCATGAAATCTGGGCAGGCCCGGCTGTATGCGCAGCGTTCACACGTACACCAACGAGAGAGGACTAAAACTGTTTCTCAGGCACCTTGACGATCAGTCCGTCAAGTTCCGCAGTTACCTTGATCTGGCAGCTCAGACGGCTGTTGTCTTCAACCTCGAATGCAAAATCGAGCATATCTTCTTCCATGTCCTCACGCGCACCCACCTTGTCCTTCCACGACGGATCGACATAGACATGGCAGGTGGCACAGGCACAGGCGCCACCACATTCTGCCTCGATACCAGGAACGGAGTTCTTCACTGCCGCCTCCATAACCGTCATGCCCGGCTCAGCTTCGACAACATGCTCCGTGCCGTTGTGTTCGATGTAAGTGATTTTGGCCATGCGACGACGGCGCCTCCGTGCTGTGATGCGTTCCCAAGCCTGGTGATCGGTATCTTGAGGGGGGACAAAAGAGAAGCCGGGCCAGCCGCGGCGAAACATCCCGTCGCATATGAATACACATCTCCGGCACACTCGGAACCTGACGCTCGCGAGTGCGGGCTCGTCTTAAGACATTGCCCGTTGATCCACCAGACAAAAAACAATATCGACATGGCTGATACATGGACGGGTTAACAGTAACAGGCCGTACTCAGTCTGCGTCATGCCGTTGTTCGATTGCCGTATGTGTTGCCGCCAGTCGTTCCTGAAGCAGCTCGACATGGCGCATATGGATCGCAGCGCTTTCCTGCATGTCGCGCTCCGCATGTTCTGCGGCCTGAGCAAGGGCCCAGGCACCAACACCTCGTGCAGATCCCTTGATGCCGTGCGCCGCAGCGTACCACTGCACCGGAATGCCTGCAGCAGCACGCAACTGATCCATTTGAACGTGCGAATGTGCGCAAAAAAGCTCAAGCACTTCATTCTGCAATGCCTGATCGCCCAAAGTATATTTGGCAAGATGTTCGAGATCGAGAACAGACTGATCACTGGACGTTCCCGAGAAATTCAGCACCGTCTCAGTACGCTCTTTGAGAGTGACAGACATGGACACAGACGCTCCTGAGGATTTGTAAAGTCCCCCCGAATCTGCGTTCAACCCTGCTAATTAAGGGTTAAAATGCCGGTTTCCAGCTACGCCCAAATCCCCTGCTTCGAAAGTCAAGACGCATCAGTGTGGGTGTGATCGCTATCCACCACAATCCTCATGAAGAGAAGATCGTACACCGGCGTGTTTTGGCCGCAAACGTTCCATAAGCCTGCTGGAATGGCGTAGAAGCGCATAAATGTGCGTTCTGCATTGGCAAGCTGGTACAACGACGGTAGATCAACTGTTGATGGCCGTCGTCCAACGATCTGCTTGCTGGGCCGCCTGAGTATTTTGGGGTATGCAATCCTGACGGCAGAAAAAGTGTTGAGAGCCCTTTTATCTGTTATTACATAAGGTTGCAGCAGGGCAGGACTGGATTCGTCCGGGGCATGAGTCAAGACACACAACACGCGAAAGACGCAGACAGCGCGGCAGGTGATGCCGCTGCTGCCGTTTCTCTTGACGAACCGAAGCCCGAAACGGGTTTAGAGACATCATCCTTGCAATATGACACTTCTGCCGCGTCCTCATCCGATGCACTGGAACCGACCGTTGGTCCGGTCCCTGTTCGCCGCGTCGGGCGCCGGCGCGCAGCCGGGCCTTCGCGCACATCGGCTGCCGCAAACGACGATGTTCCGTCAATTGGCGGACTGATCTACGCACTGCAGCAAAAGCCCTCGCGTCGCCCGTTCAAGATTGCGATGATCATGTCGGCCATTTGGGCCGCAGTGGGCACCCTGCTCGTCTGGCTTACGATTGCATCTGACCTTGCGATCGACATTCCGCTATCCGAAGTGCTTGCACGTCCACAAACCATTCTGATCGCAACGTCTCTACTCGCACCGATTGCATTATTCTGGTTCATGGCGGTGCTCGTCTGGCGCGCTCAGGAGTTACGCCTGATGTCATCAGCCATGACGGAAGTCGCTGTCCGACTGGCAGAGCCGGACAAAATGGCAGAGCAGTCCGTTGCATCCCTCGGCCAGACCGTTCGTCGACAGGTGATGTCGATGAACGACGCGATCAACCGGTCGCTTGGGCGTGCTGGTGAGTTGGAAGCCCTTGTGCACAATGAAGTGGCCGCACTTGAACGGTCGTATCACGAAAACGAAGTTCGCGTGCGCGGGCTGATCAACGAGCTTGTCAGCGAGCGCAAATCGCTTACCAACAATTCCGATCGAGTGAGTGACACCATTCGTGGCATCGGGCTGGAAGTAACGCGGGAAATCGTGGCCGCCAGTGAAGTCGCTGCCAAAGCGCTGTCCGGCGCAACAACAACGTTGACGCAGGAAGTTCAGAAATCCGGCAGTCAGCTGACGGCACGCATCCAGGCAACAAACGATCAGACGGCGCACCTGATGTCAGAGAGTGGAAACTCGCTTCTCGCATCGCTCGGCGACATGAACAAGCGGATCGGCGTCGAGGTTCCGGCACTTCTGGACAAGCTCTCCGGCGAGCAGACCCGCCTGACGAAGATTGTCGAGGGTGCTGGCCGTAATCTGGCCGCCCTTGAGACAGCACTTGGCGAACGCGTGGAAAGCCTGGAAGGATCGCTCGGTGAGAAGACCGAGGTGCTGCGTGATACGCTGCAAAACAAGCTCAAGGATTTCGACGACACATTTTCCGACAAGGCGCGCCAACTTGATGCTGCTATTGGCGAGAAAATGGGGCAATTCGACTCATCGATCACCTCCAAGGCCAAGACATTCTACCAGGCTCTCGACAAGGCCGGCTCCGAGATCGATCGAACCATGCTGGAACGTACCCGCTCAATCGAAACGAACATGCAGCGCGCAGCAGGACAAATAGAAAGCCAAATCCAACGGCAGACGACGCATCTGGATGCCAGCATGCAACGCCAGGCTGCCCAGGTCGATGGGACCGTCGCCAAAGGTATCGAAGCGGTGCAGCGTTCAAACGAGAATATCACGACGCAGTCATTGCGCACACTCGATGGCCTGTCACAGCAGGGCGAATCGTTACGGGATATTTCTGAAGGTCTCCTTGGGCAAATTCGTGATCTGACGGAACGCTTCGATCAACAAGGCCAGTCGATTATGCGTGCAGCCCATGATCTGGAATCCTCAAGTTTCAGGATTGATACCGTGCTCGAAGCGCGTCATGCAGAATTATCAACTCTGCTTGATGACGTTTCCTCCAAGGCAGAACTGTTGGACGGTGCGATGCGATCGCAGAGTGATGGCCGCTTGAACAGCGGCGCAAACCTGCGCGAGCGTTATAACCGTGCCGCACAGGAAATGGTACGCGATCAACGATCAGCACCGCGCCCGACACGTACGTCCTCAAATACGAGCGAAATCGATCAGATGCGGTCGAAATTGCGCAGAGAACTGGATCACCGGCCTGAAAACGACGGAGGACCTTCGGAAGCCGCCCTGCAGGAACAATTGCACGCTCTCGAAGCGCTGTCGAATTTCAGTGCCGAACAAGCATCATCGCGACAAATACAACGCACAGCCCCTGCCCAGAGCACACGATCTGAGCAGAGGCAATCGCGCCCTGCCCCCCAGGACAACCGTAACGTATCGGGTGCCGCATCAAACGAACGCTGGAGCCTTGGCGATTTACTCTCACGCGCATCTGACGACATGCCGATCCCCGCGCCCGTTGCGACAAGCAACCAGTCCAATAATGACAGCAACAACGTTGCACTTGATCTGAAAAACATGGCCCGTGCCATTGATATGCAAACAGCCACCGACATCTGGTCACGCCTGAATGCCGGAGAACGCAATACGCTCAGTCGATCCATCTACACGATGGACGGTCAAGTAACGTTCGATGAGATCGGACGACGGTTCTCCTCTGACATGGCATTCCGCAATACCGTCAGCCGCTATCTCGTTGATTTTGAGCAACTGCTCCGCGAAGTTGACCAAAACGACCACGGTGGCAATATCGTGCGCAACCACCTGGTGTCAGACATGGGACGCGTTTATCTCCTTCTCGCACATGCGAGCGGCCGTCTGGCGTAATCCGCGCAGTGAGATGACCTTTTGCACGCTCGAGCCTGCCACCGTTAAAATTGCAGTATCGAACATCACGCGCTTTGCCTGATATCAATTCCCGCCGATGTCCATGCGTGCAGCCTCTACAGAGCGTTTTGCTTTGGATATCAGCGTGGGTACGTCTGGCGCCAGAAAACAGGTATGCGGTTTATGTTCGAAGAGCACCTGTTTCAGCGATGCTGTGGCCTATAGCGCGTCTGATGCAAATGGAATCATGACGCGACGCCCAAGGTAACTCCACAGACATCCCGGTGCCTCCATTTAAGTCGGACACACCCTGGGTCTTGAGAGCGGCATTTTTAATCCGGCTCACACTGCACCTCAGAACACCCTGACGACCGTCACAAACGACCCGTACTCCCACGACGTCCTATTAACAAATCTGGACTGACAGGTGGACGTGCATTCGGGTCGGTTTCGCGTTCGTCGGTTTGCGTATCGCGTAACGGCAGATCGTTTTCATCAGGACGCTGCTGTTCCTCACGGCGGAACCGTGGACGTTGTGGGACCGAGCGCCGGGCGTTGACCTTCATGCGCACTCGACCAGCCCACGCGGCCACACGTGGTAAAACATCCCGCATACTCGCGTTCAACGCCAACACGCCGGATTCTGCATCATCACGCAGCGCACGTGTCTCATCCGTGAAATTTCGTTCGACAATCACGCGGGCGCGTCGCTGATCGATAAGCCGCACATAAAGATTGACCTTGGCAACAGGCGCACTGTTTTCCAGCTCAACATGGAACGCGCGGATTTCAGTTGCCACAGACACATCCGCATCAAGTCGTTCGCTACTACTGGCAACAGCCGCGAATTTCCCAGACCGCCCCAGCGCTTCAATCATGCGCGCTTGCACCAACCGTGGCAGTTGATCCGACCAGGACGCTTTGCCGAAATATCTGATTTCCGCTTGCGAGGGACGAATGGCAATTCGGTCCCCTGCGAGGGAGCGCAGAGCAACAGGCTCGTTCACAACGAGCTGCAATCCACGGCCACGATGGTTCTGTGCTTGTACGGCACTGGCAACCGACATGAGGTCATAGGTTTGTGGCGGTTCAGCAGGACCAACGCGCGCAAGCGCACAACCAGCAAGCACAAGCGCTGCCGTCGCACATACCGTGACTGCACGCAAATTGCTCATGCGTCTGTCTGTTGTCCCTGCCTACAGTGCGTGATTTCGCTCCGGCGCATCACGTGATTCTATTGGGGATTGTATTCTGGTACGGGGGAGCCACCAAACAGCAAACGCTGTGGATTACGGTCTAATCCGTCAAGAACCCTATCGAGATTACGCGCGAGTCGGCGTCCGTCCCGCATGAACAGTTCCAACTCGGCAAGGCTGCGTTTGGTGGATCGTGTCAGGCTGTCGGCATTCTTGCCGAAACTGTTCTCGATCTGGCCCGAAAGCTTACGGAACGACGCGATGGCTTCGCGGGCATCAGCCAGCATTGATGTGCCGTCCTCGGAGCCCATGAACGTACTCACCTGATCGAGTGTACGATCCATTTTGACGGCGGTCAGCTTGAGTTGAAGTGACAACGCCTGCACATCCTTGAAAATGTTGTCTACACTGCCTTTATTGCGATCCAGTGATGCCGTGAACGCTTCGACATTGCTGACAGTTTTGGTGATCCGGTCCGCATTTTCATCCACAAGCTTTTCGACCCGCGCAACCACTTTGCCCGCGTCCTTGAGCATCTGACCAGTGCCTTTGAGTTCTTCTGTCACCTGTCTGACGTTTCCGATCACCGTCGTTATTTCACTCTTGTTGGTAGCCAATTCCCCCGTGAACGCTTCAACATTGTCCAACGTCTTGGCGAGACGGCTTTCATTCGATGAGACAACGTTGTCGAGGCGATCGACCAAAGCTTGTGCGTTATCCAGCAGTGGCTCGATCTTCTCGAACTTCTTTGCGAGGCTGCGCACGTCACGAATGACGCCGGTGATATTTCCCTTGTTGGCAGCCAGTTCACCAGAGACAGCCTCGATGTTGTTGATCGTGCGGCGTATGGGTTCACTATTGGCGAGCAGGATCTCGTTCATGCGGCTGATGGCGGTATCCGCATTTCCAAGCACCTTCGGGGCAGCTTCAAACAGACCGGCTGCCGTGCCGGGTTCGACCGGAATGCGTGCCTCTCGACGTGACGTTGACGCTTGCAGGATCGGCATGTCCTGTGTGCCTGCCGTTAACTGGATCGATGCGCCTCCCGTCAACCCCTTGCGTGCAATCCGGGCGCGTGAGTTTTCACGTACAGGTGTCGATCGCGCAATCTCAATCATGACACGGACACGTGTTGTATCAACCGCATCGATATTCAACGCGCTAACGCGTCCAACGCGTACACCATTGAACAGAACTGTTGATCCCCTCACGACACCATCCACCGGACCAGGGAAAAGGATCGCGTAGGATTTTGCTCCAGCTCCGGCACCAAAGTTGTTGATCCAGTACAAAAAGCCGAATCCGGACGCCAAAAGTCCGAGCACGCTCAGGCCAATAAGAAAGTGGTTGGCACGGGTTTCCATCACGGTCTCCGGTTCAAGTACTGTGGCATGGGACGCAGAACATGGATGTCAGGACGCAACGGCACGGGCACGGGGTCCGCAGAAGTACTCTCGTATCCACGGATGAGACGGAGCGGCCTGTAACAAGCTCGGTGTCCCGGTACTCACGATTTTCTTGTCTGCCAGAACGGCGACGCGATCACACACCGCAAAAATACTATCGAGATCGTGGGTCACCATATACACGGTGAGTCCAAGCGCCCGCTGTAATTTTCGGATCAATTGGTCGAAGTCCGCGGCTCCTATCGGATCAAGGCCGGACGTCGGTTCATCAAGGAAGACAATTTCGGGATCGAGCGCAAGTGCCCGCGCCAACCCGGCGCGCTTGCGCATACCGCCAGATAGCTCGGAGGGATATTTACACGCGGCTTCCGGCGGCAGCCCCACAAGCGCAAGCTTCAGCATGGCGAGTTCGTCCCGCAGACGCTCCGGCAAATCCAGATGTTCCCGCATGGGCACCTGAATATTCTGCAGAACAGTCATGGCGCCGAACAAGGCACCGTCTTGAAATAGAACGCCCCATCGAGCATCCATATCAAGGCGTTCTGCAGATGTCAGACCGCTGGTATCACGTTCAAAGACCTCGATCACTCCGCCATCGGTCGTCTCAAGCCCAGTAATGCACCGTAATAATACGGACTTCCCCTGTCCCGAAGCCCCGACAATTCCCAAAACCTCACCACGTTGGACATCGAGATCCAGGTCATGAAAAATCACCTGGTTACCAAACCGTTTGACTAGGCCACGCACACTGAGAACGGGAGGCACGTTGTTCCCGGCACTCGGCGCGTTTGGGGACTCCATCGCAGTCATCCCTCAAATACCAATCGCGGAGAGAAAGAGAGCAAAGACCGCATCAAGAATAATCACCACGAAGATCGATTTCACAACAGCACTGGTCACGTGGAAACCGAGGGATTCGGCACTACCACGCACTTTCAAACCCTCAAGACATCCGATCAGTGCAATGCTGATGGCGGCAAGTGGCGTTTTGATCATACCAACGAAGAAGTGCCGGGGTTCGATCGAATCGTTCATGCGGATGATGTAGTCGAGCGGCTCCATATCGAGCATCAGCACGGCAACGATGCCGCCACCCAGCAGACACATCATATCAGCGACAAATGTCAGAAGCGGCAAGGCGACAAGCAGTGCCAGCACACGTGGAACGACCAGCGTTTCAAGGGGATTAATCCCTAGTGTCCGCATCGCATCGATTTCTTCACGCATTTTCATGGAGCCGATCTCTGCCGTGAACGCAGATCCAGACCGCCCCGCCACCATGATGGCCGTAAGAAGCACGCCGACTTCGCGTAGGGAGAGAATAGCGACGAGGTTCACCGCATAGGCCTGTGCGCCATAGTATTCCAACTGCACTGCGCCCTGCTGCATGACGACGGCACCAATCAGAACGCAGATCAGCGAGATGATCGGAAGGGCGCGCAATCCGGCATGTTCAAGGTGGTGCACAAACGACGTTGCGCGAAATCGCCAGGGCCGCACAACCGTTGCCGCAATGCTGCCCGTCACCGCCCCCAGAAAACTCACGAGCGCATAGCTGAACGATGCAACATGCAAGGATGCACGTCCAAGATCGGTAATGATGCTTTCCGGTTTCCCCTCACTTCTGATCAGATTATCCGGATCCGGACTATGCGCTCGCACCTCATCGAGCAGGATGCCGTGCGGTTCGAGAACTCCAACAAACCGGGATGGAAGGCCAAGATTGCTCCACAAATCCGCGGTCTTGTTCAACAGCCAAGCTCCGGCCGTATCGAGACGCTCGAGACCACTGAGATCAATTTCCCCACGCTCGGCTGAATGTGCCGCGCGATGAAGTCGCAATCCCGCGAGCACCTGTTCTATTCCGGCCACCTCGCGTACGGTCCAGCAGCCTGTGACAGCCAGCCTGAGCACATCGCCATCATCCATAAGCGCAACGCCCGGCGCGCACCCGCGCGATGGCAACCCTTTATGGGTTTTGAAACGGTTGCGCGACGCAGTCATCAAAGTGACGGCCTCTTCAAGCTCACTCCAGCTCTCACATCAATTGTTGTTCAGATGCAAATGACCGGGAAGAGAAGGCGTTGATTCGATTGAACTTCAGTCTAACGCCTGCTGCCATCAGGCCTGCAGTAAAATAAAGATTTCCCCGACAATGCGCAGCGATTCATCAGCTCACGCGAACCGCAGGATGTCCGTGCTGATCAATATTCGAAGCAAGCTATCATTGATGATTCAAACGGCCAGAGGCGTGGTCTTGAGTTCGCGAATCAAAGCCAGCCCTAGCAGAACAGCGGCACCTGCTACGAGAGCCATCGCAAGATAGGCACCACCACCGAATGCCCGATACAGTGGCCCGGACGCCGCGAACGCTGCTGCCATGAAAATTCCGGCGGCAAATGTTGCGTGCAGTCCTTGAGCCGTCGATGCACGGTCCTCACCCGCTAACTGGCTGATCAGGTGGATGGCTCCAAGATGAACCGCGCCGAATGTCAGTCCGTGCAGAACCTGGATCAGACACAGCATGGCAAATGGCGGATCGAGCGCCACCAATGGCCAACGCAACACGCCAGCCGCGGCACCAATGACAAGCAGCCAGGCAGACGAAACACGTGCCGACACCCAACCCGACACGGCAAACAATCCAATCTCGGCGATCACACCGATAGACCAGAGCACACCAATGGATGTGGCGGGCAAACCGATGGCCTGCCAGTGAATCGTACCGAATGCATAGTAGACTGCGTGCGTGGCCTGCCCGAGCCCGCTGACCAGCAGCAACAGGAAAAACGCCCGCGTTCGCAGGAGCATACCAACGTCCTGCCATTCGATTCCGGTGCTTGCGGTCGCTGGTCCGTTGGTGCTTTCCTGCTGATCAGGAAACGCAGATATCGCCGTAACGGTTGCAGCAAGAACCAGTGCCGCAGATGCAGCGATCATCAAAGGCACAATCGGCCATGCTCCGTAACGTCCGAGTGTCCAGCCACCCAACAACCCCGCGGCAATGAATGTCAGCGATCCCCACAACCGCATGCGACCGTAGTCAAGGCCATAGGCCCGGACCCCGCGCATGGCGAGAGCTTCCGTCAACGGCATGATGGCCGTCCAGAAGGTCGCGAACACGATCATAGTCAGCAGGATAGGCCAGAAGCCTCGGACCTGTAGGAGGACGCACGCGCTTGCCAGCACACCCCACGCCAAAATCACGACGGTCTGCCTCGGGCGGCGAAACCGGTCTGCCGCAAACGTAATCAGTGGCGTTGTTGCAACCCGCACCAGCATGGGGAGTGACAAGACCATGGCAATGCCGGTTGCGTCGAGGCCACGCCCGAGCAACCATGTCGGCAGGTAGGCGGTTTGTATCCCGACGATGAAGAAGATTGCGCCATAGATTGCGGCGAGCCGAAACGCCACGGCGCGGGCCTCCACCTGATCCTGCACATATGTGCCGTCTATCATTCGCATAACCTGAGCATCATGCGATTGCAGCGCCCTGATCCGTGATAATCTCGGCAAACAAAGTGGCATCGATATTTCCCCCGGAAAGCAGCACGACGACAGATTGTCCTTCGACATTGACCTTGCGTGTCAGCACTGCAGCGAGAGCGACGGCACCACCGGGCTCAACGACGGTCTTGAGGGCATCCCAGGCGAACCGAACGGCAGTACGTGCCTCATCGTCACTGACAACAAGGACATCATGAAGGTGTGCCGTGTTGATCGGGAATGTCAGCTCACCGGGTGACATCGACAGGAGCGAGTCGCAGATCGAACCGGCAGACGTACTGTTCCTTTCCCGCTTCCCGGAGGCCAAGGAGCGCGCGGTATCGTCAAAACCTTCCGGTTCGACGGCATAGATTTTCGCATGCGGAAAAAACGCATGGATCGCAAGACACGTTCCGGCCGTGAGCCCGCCGCCGCCGCACGGCACAAGAACGGTGTCAATCGCTTGGTTCGCCGCACGAAAGTCTTGCGCAACCTCAAGACCAGCTGTGCCTTGGCCTGCAATGATGTGCGGATTATCATACGGATGGATGAACACGCCGCCATCCTGTTCAAGCAGCCTGTGCGCGACGGCTTCCCGATCCTCATTTGCCCGATCGTAGGTTACAATCTTTCCCCCGGATCGTTGTACGCCAGCCACTTTAATCTCCGGTGCATCTTCCGGCATCACAATGGTTGCCGGCATGCCGCACAAACGAGCCGCCTCCGCGATTCCTTGTGCATGGTTTCCGGATGAGGTTGTGACGATACCATCGCGCGCCGCATCTTCGGGTACACGCGAGACGGCATTGTAGGCCCCGCGAAACTTGAAGGCCCCGACCCGTTGCATGTTCTCGGCCTTGAGATGGACGGTTCCACCGGTGAATGTGTCCAGCCTTGAACTTGTGAGCAGAGGCGTGCGCATAGCCTGCCCTGCAATTTGTTGTGCCGCAGCCTCTATGTCGGCAAATGTCGGGGGTGTCAGCATGGCGATGGATCCGTTGGATTTTTTCACGACCGTCGTATCATGACGGATCGCGCACGTCTCGGGATGACCAACCGTTGGCCACTGCTATTGTGTCGAGGAACTGCGATGCGCACACGTGCCAGGAGAAGGCTTCGGCAGAGTGACGTACGAGCGAGCGGTCGAGCCCGAACGCCCGCGTAACGGCGGCGCCAAGGTCGTCATCCAGCGCACCGTTGACGCCTTCCTCAACCACGTCGACCGGTCCAGTCACAGGGTACGCTGCGACGGGTATGCCGGACGCCATCGCTTCAAGCATGACGATCCCGAACGTGTCTGTGCGACTTGGAAAGACAAAGACATCGGCGGACGCGTAAGCCGCTGCCAATGCTTCCCCTTCTAGTTTCCCCGTGAAGGTAACCATCGGGTGCATCTGTTTGAAAGATTTCAGTGCTGGACCATCGCCGACAACAATCTTGCGTGCGGGATGAGAAATATCGAGGAACGCTTCGATGTTCTTTTCCACGGCGACGCGCCCGACATAGATCAGAACCGGACCATCGCCAAAGATGCGCACGTTGGACGGTCGATACATTTCAGTGTCGACACCGCGCGTCCAGGGCAGGATTTTTTCGAAGCCCCGCTGCCGCAACTCGTGGGCAAGGCTTGGGGTTGCGACGAGTGTGCCGTTGCCAGCATTATGGAAGCGCCGCAGCGCGGCGTAACTTACGCCCGGTCGGATGAACGGCAGGCGTGCGGCAACGTACTCCGGAAAACGGGTGTGGAAGCAGGTGGTGTACGGCACATCATGACGCAGGCACCACCGTCGCGCAGCCCAGCCGATCGGCCCTTCCGTGGGGATGTGGATGGCGTCGGCATTGCGGGCTTCGAACGCCCGCCAAATGTCGCGTGATCGGCACCAGGCGAGACGAATTTCAGGATAGGTTGGCAGAGGAACAGTGCGGAAGGCGTTGGGAGACAGCACCTCCAGACGAACATCTCGGGACGTCAGTTCCTGTTGCACGCGTTGATATGTGCGCACGACTCCATTGACCTGGGGGAGCCAGGCATCTGTCGCAAGGAGGATCGTCTTCATGGTCGATGCACATTCACGATTCGGAGAGCAAATTCGTGACAGTCTTGACAAAAAAAGCCCGATCGCGTGATCGGGCCTTTTGAGTGTTTGGGTCGTCGCAGGTCCCTCGCGGGATCGGGCTTGATCGGATCCAGTTCGATCAGGCCCAGCCAAATTCTTACTGGAAGAAGCCGCCGAAGATCGGATGGTCTGCATCCAGTTTGGATTTCATGCTGAAAGAGATGATGTCGACCGACGCTTCGACATTACCACTCAACGTCAATGCAGGGTTCAACGCCGTCGAACGCTCGAATCGCGCTTCATCGACGAACACATGCGTGTAAGCAAAATCGAGCGTTGTATGATGGTTCAGCTTGTATGTTGCGCCAGCACTTACCCAGAAACGATCAGAATCTGGAACAGGCGTCAGACGTTCTGAAGCATTCTGAATTGGCGATTCTTCGTACGCCAAACCTGCGCGGATCGTCAGTGAGTCGGACATATCATACTCCGCACCGATTGAGGCAAACCACGCATCGTGCCAATTGGCATCAATCGTCGCCGTACCACCCGCGAGCATAGGGTTGATGCCGGTCAGGTCATTCAACGAAACCGCGTCGAAATCGGACCAATTCGTCCATTCAAATGTACCCATAAGGCGGAGACTTGGGGAAACCGCCTGACGAATGCTGAATGTAATAATGTCAGGCGTTGTGAGGTCCACATTGTTTGAAGAGGCAGGAAGCGGACTTCCAATTACTCTTAGGTCACCCTCGAGTGTTTGTTTGATTTCAGAGCGGTACCCAATCCCGATCTGCGTGCCTTCTGCCGGATTCAAGTACAGTCCAAGTGTGCCGCCAAAGGCAATATCGTCTCCTTCATAGACGGCGCTTGCAGCTCCCGGACCAACACCGGTTGCAAACTTGAGTTGCGCATCCATGTACTGGATTTGAACACCGGCACCAATCGTAACACCGGGCATAACCTGATAGGCGAGCGTCGGAGCCGCATTGACCGTGAAAATTTTCGAGCGCCGTGCAATAGTTGCACCCTGCCAGTCCCTGTCAGCTGGCTTTGTCACAAGACCAAACGGTGAGTTGATGCTCAGGCCAACCCATAAGTCGTTATTGAGCTGATGCCCGAAGTAGCTAGCAGGGATGACCGCATCTTCGGCAATATCACCACTGCTTGACCCGCCGGGACTTATGCCTGCCAGTGAATTATTGGCCCCCGGCACAGGGTCAGCTTCCAGATTGACCCGACCAATGAAGATGGCCGCATGGCTTTCCGTGTTCGTGCCTTCGGATGCGCCCAGTGCAGCCGGGTTCCAGAACATGGAGCTGAGATCACCACCAGCCGCGCTGCCAGCAAAGGATGCGCCTTGAGACGATGTCGACTGCTCGCGAACCGCGAAGCCGCCAGCATGTGCAACAGTCGTTGTTGCAATGACGCCCGCAGCCGTCGTCATCAGAAAAGTTTTGAAAGTCTTTTGCACTGGTCTTCCCCCAACTCTCCACAGGCATGCACATTCGCACATCCCATTTTTGTTGGGAAAATCTAGACACTGGCTAACGTAAGCGGCAACTGATTGTTGCACCGTCATCTTTGGATTTTGTGAGCAGGCCCGAAGTCGTTGCAATTGTGTCACAAATGCGACTTCGCCGCTACAATGCAGGGGAACAAGAAATCAGGGCAGTCTTCATGAAGACGAATGCTGAGGTGCTTTATCACGCTCCCGCCTGGCTGTGACTTGGGCCGCCACCGCAATGATCGCAGGCAGGATGATCAGATCAGCCAGTAAAGCGCCGATCAACGTCACCATAACAAGCGAACCGAACTGCCTCATGGCAGGCAAATCACTCAAACCCGTGACCGCCAACCCGACAATAAGCACCGCTGTCGTAAGAATCAGGACCGGACCAATGTGTGTCAGCGTTTCACGCAGGGCGGTTCTGACATCGGTCGTTTCTGTCTTCTCGATACGATAACGCGCAAGAAAATGGATGCAGTCATCCACGGACAAACCGAACGCGACAGTCAATGCGATAACGCTCGCATAACCAAGTCCAAGCCCTGACAAGTAGAGCGCCGTTCCAGCCGCAACGATAGGAAATATGTTCGGCAGAATGCTGATGCCCAGCACCCAGAGGGAACGAAACGCCAACGCCATGATCAGGATCACCACGACAATCGCGACCATCAATCCGCGATTAAGTTGCGCGATCATGTTCGAACTCTGGTAGGCGGCAACGGCCGTCAGACCTGTCACCTTCATGGTGATATCGGGATATTTCTCCTGCACACCCGCAAGGCTCGCCTCTAGGCTTCGCATAACGGGAACGGCACCGACGGCGTCAAGATTCGGAACCCGCCCGGTCACGAGTGTGCGGTTGGCTTTCTCGTTCAGGAAACGGCCCACAAGATTGTCAGGGAGGCGGTCGATATACGTCCCGATCTCCTTGACTTCGGTGACGCCAATACCTGCGAGCCATTGCCGAAGCGTATCAACAGACCAGACATTTCCGATACTGGGATGCTGTGTCATCACGCTGTGCACGTCCATGATGATATCCAGCATCTCCTGCGATCGAACGGTTTTATCACTTGGCCATTGCAGCATGACGTGAATAGGGTGTGCGCCGGTAAGACGCTCGTCCAACCGCTCCGACGCTGAAACAGATTCCTTGTTGTTCGGGACCTGATCACTCAAGCGATAGTTCGGTACGAGTTGCCAATGCGCCAGCGCGAAAAGCGCAAAGAGTGCAAGGCCGACACGCATGACAGTGTGGTAATTGCCATCGAGCTTTTCCCCCAACCTGCGACACAGCCCCGTCAGCCAGACGATGCCCTGAGCCTTGCGTTCCTCGGTTTCGCGAAACTTTGTCTCATCACCGAGCGTCAACATACAAAGCGCCGGAACGACAAGGATCACAGCGACAAAGGCAAGGAGTGTCGCAACCGCACCCGCTCCTCCAAAGGTGGCGATCAACGCACTGTCCGTGAGCGTCAGCGTCAGCATCGCGATGGACGTGGAGATGGAGGTCAACGCGCAGGCGGGACCGACGGTGTGCACGGCGTGCAACACGGCGGCCTTGCGGGATCGCCCATCCCTGATCCCGCGCCGAACAGCAAAGATCATGTGCATGGCATCCGAAAAGGCAATCACCATCACGAGTGCGGGCAGAACGTTGGTGAACGAATTCAGCTTGAAGCCGGTCAGGCCAAGCAGCCCCATGGTCCAGATGACTGCAAGCGCCGGGCACAGCGCTGCAATCATGACAAGGCCGACGCGGCGGAACAACGCCAGACAGAGCAGGATACCCATGGCGAAACCAGAAACGTTGTAGATGATCCTGTCGCGGGCGATGGCTTGGCGTATCTCAAGCTGCATCACCGGTGCCCCTGCGAGTTGCACGGAGAGCGGTTCACCATCGAGGATGTCTTCAACGGTGGTGCGGATTTCGCCAACAGATTCTATCAAGCCACGTGACGCAAAATCCGCCTTGTTGAGACTGATAACGAACAAGACGAGATCACCCTGCGGGCCGGAAGCAACAAGTTTGCCCTCGATGAGCGGGTTCTTGAGGATATTCTGGATAACGGCATCGTGCGCGGGACCGGCAACAAGATCATCGGGGATGAGCGGCGGAGCGAAGCCTTTCTCATTCGGTTTGTCCCGGACGGAAAATATCGAAATCACCCCCGCGGAGGAGTCGGTAAGTTCCAGGTCGAAATGCAGCAGACGCAGCTTTTCCAACCGCTCTGGTGTCAACAGATCCTTGCCTTCGATGATCGCCAGGACGTCGAATTCGCTCGCCGGGAAATGATCGCTCATTTCGTCATAGTTGCGGAATTCAACATTGGAGGAGCGGAACAATTCGCTGAGAGTGTCGACAGAGCCCAACCGACTAACGCCGTATCCACAAATGGCCGTGACAATCGCGAGCACAAGCAATGTGATGCGCGGAGCATGCACGGCCAGGCGGCCCAGACGTTCGAATCCGAATCCAATGGTTGACATGACTACGGTCTAGCAGGCGATAGAACGAGGACAAGTCACAAAGATTTACGGCGTTAAAGGTCTCAACCGTTCATGCCGATGGCGGGTTGTGGATGAGGGGGCCGTGGCCTGTGCCGACAGATTGTTTGGCTGCCCTGGCGATAGCCTCATTGGTGAAGCGCTTGGCTTTGTCAATCGCGGCGACCAGATCAAGCCCTTGAGACAATCCGGCAGCGATGGCGGCCGAGAGCGTGCATCCCGTGCCATGCGTGTTCTTGCTGTCGACCCATGGACCTGAAAAATGCTGCATGGTTTTGCCGTCGTAGAACACATCTGTCGCGTCTTCGGCGATGGCGTGCCCCCCTTTCAGCAACACAGCCCCTGCGCCCAGAGCCTTCAACGCCTGTGCCTGCTCTTCCATGCCTGCGAGACTGTCAGCACGGTTACTGCCAAGGAGGCGCGCTGCTTCAGGCAGGTTCGGCGTGATCAGCGTGGCTCGGGGAACCATCTCGTTCTTCATCGCTGACTCGGCATCTGATTCCAGAAGCGGATCTCCACTTGTCGCGACCATAACAGGATCAACCACAGTGTGCGGCGTCCTACGTGCATCGAGTGCGACACAGATTGCGGTGATGATTTCGGCATTTGCGAGCATGCCCGTTTTCACAGCACCAACATCAAGGTCGCAGAACACGCTCTCAAGCTGGGCTGATACGAACGCCGGTGGAATGGGATGTACGCCCTGCACCCCGGTTGTGTTCTGCGCCGTCAACGCGGTGAGCACGGAACAGCCGTAAACACCATATGCGGCGAATGTCTTCAGGTCGGCCTGAATGCCTGCCCCGCCAGACGAATCCGAGCCGGCGATGGTCAGAGCGATAGGGATGGGTTTGATCATGCGCTGGAATATGCGCAGACCGCCTTGCTGCGCAAGACCCAGATTTCTGGTGGGTCACTCTGTTAGTTGCCCTGCCCCTTTTCGATCAGTTTTTCCTGAAAGCCTTCTGTCATGACAGCCCCTTCAAGCTCATTCAGCACCGGGAAGGTCTCAAGCATCCACTGGCCCATATCGTTGATGGAGCCTGTGAGGAACAAGACGCCCGTCAGGACCAGCAGCCCGCCCATGATCTTCTCAACCGTTCCGAGATGGCGGCGGAACTTCGTCATGAATCCAAGGAACGGCTTGATCGCCATCGCGGCCAGCAGGAACGGAATGCCGAGCCCAAGCGAATAGACCAGCAACATGCCCATGCCCGTGTAGAGACTGCCTTCACTGGCTGCGAGCGACAGGATCACAGCCAGAACGGGGCCAATGCACGGCGTCCAACCGAATGCGAATGCAAGGCCAATGACATAGGCACCGAGAGACGACGCTGCATTCGCGTCCGGCGCCTGATAGCGGGCCTCGCGATAGAAAAGATTGATCTTGAAGAGTCCGAGAAAATGGAGTCCGAACAGGATAATCACTCCGCCCGCCACTTGCCCAAGTAGGATTTTATGTTCCTGAATGAACTGTCCCGCAACTGATGCTCCTGCACCAAGGAACACAAAAACAGTCGTAAACCCCAGGATGAAAAAGAGCGACGAAATGATAACCCGTCGAGAGACTTCGGCCGGCAAGGCGTTTTCCGTGCTCGACAACTTGTCCATGCTGGTGCCGCCCAGGTAGCAAAGGTAGGGCGGAACGAGCGGCAGCACGCACGGAGACAGAAAGCTGATAACGCCTGCAGCAGCGATGATAAGGTAGATTGTGATATCGCCCATGACGGTCTTTCTTCAGAAGGACACATCCAGTGCCGCATTTGTCGAGGTCTTTATTATGTCGTTCGCCCGACCTGTCGCCTCAAGTTTCCGCGATTTGACCATCGCGCCAGCATCTCAGTCCCGAACGGCAGGTGTTTCAACCGGCAACCCTTGTCCGCGCCACGACAGATAGAGTTCAAGATTAACGTACGCCTCGGACCCCAGGGGAAGCGGCTCTGCCCCAACACGCGCATTGCACCTTTGAAACTGCTGATGCAGCGTTGACACAGCCCCAAGCCCGAGATTGTAAGTCGGGAACCCGTTGCTTTGGCCCTGGCTGAGCGTCTGCGCACCAAGTCGTTTGTTCTGATACGTCTCGTGGCAATTTGCACACGACATGTTCGACTGCCCGATCCGTGTACGGTACGCCAGCTCCCCACGCTTGAAGAAGGGGTTGGCTCGTCCGTCCGATTGAGGCCGCACCGGCGTTTTGCGCGATTGATGTCGCACAAACGTCGTCATCGAAATCAATGATTTCGAACCCTCAGGCCAGGGCTTGGCGCGCATATAGGCAGTGCGGCAACGATTGATGCGTTGCCCGAGCGTCATCAACTTCTTCCACGGCTTATAGTAGCGCGGATATTTTGTTCCGGCACTTCGCATGGAAAACGATGGTTTGTTGTGACAGCTCTGACAGGATTTTTTTTCCTCCCCCGCCGTGCGGCGCCAAAGCAACGATCCATCAGCCATAACACCGTTTGCCGGGTTTTCCCCACTGACATCATGCAAGGCCCGCGCTGTTTCGCTTGCGTAGCGCTTGCCAGACCAGATTTCGTTGAGAGGGTGGTTCCGGCTCCGGGGCGTGGCAGGTTCGGTAACTCCGTCCGCCGCAATCCCCCCATCAACTGAGAGGCAGATCGCAGTAGACGCTACAACGCCCAACAGCAGCAATGCCCGCACGGCAGTCACTGTTTTTTCTCCTTGAGAGTCATGAGATAGGCCACAACATCCTCTACCTCTTGCGCCGTGAGGATCGCGCGCCCCTCGCACTCTTTTTTCACCCGCGTGCGCCCAGCAGCATGATGATAGGCAGGCATGATGCTGTTGGCATTGGGCAGAGCAATCTGAGGATTAACCACCAGCAGACGTAACTCACCTTCCGTATACTTTGCCGCCACGCCATCCAGTGCAGGCCCGACAGTTCCCTGTATTCCGAACCGCGTCACCGATGAGGAATCCGCCGTACGCGCCTTCTTGCGAATGTCCGCAACGGCATGGCATGTCGTACAATTTCCCCGATCAGCCCGCACCATGAGGTCGCGACCGTTCAATCGGTTGCCCTCCAGCGGAGTCAACCGCGTGTTGATCGCCTTGGCAAGACTGCTGCCGTTGCTCAGGACGTATTTTGCGATTTGCTCGGTTCCGGGACGGACGCAGGATTGTTCTTCATCCTGCTCCTTTGTAGCATCGGCCTGCTGCGCAAAAGCCCGTGAAGGGATTGCGCACAACATCAACGCGACCAGAATATGAATTGAACGAAGCATGGTACAGCGGTTCTCTGCCTGTGACTGTCGCAAGTCAACCGGTCCGAGCAATCACGTCAGCGCGAGAATGCCAGGCAATTCACGACCTTCAAGCCATTCCAGGAACGCACCGCCTGCAGTCGAAATATAGCTGAACTGCGCCGAAACCCCTGCCTGGTTGAGGGCAGCAACGGTGTCCCCGCCACCAGCGATCGTAACCAACTTGCCTTCGCCGGTCAGGCGTGCGGCTTTTTGAGCAAGCGCCACCGTGCCCTTGTCGAACGGCTCGATCTCAAAGGCGCCCATGGGACCATTCCAGAGCAAGGTTGCAAGGCCGGCAACGACCGTCTGCAGTTCCGCGATGCTGGCAGGGCCGATATCCAGCATCATGCTGTTTGCGGGGATTGCGTCTATGGCGACAACGGATGCGTCTGCACCAGCCTTGAACTCGGTCGCAACATTTGCGTCAACCGGAAGTACGATCCGGCATCCTGCGCCTTCGGCCTTTGCCATGATCTCGCGTGCCGTGTCGGCAAAATCCGGTTCGCAGAGTGACGTGCCAACGTCATGGCCCTGAGCAAACAGAAACGTATTCGCCATACCGCCCCCGATGATGAGGACATCGACACGTTCCAGCATGTTCGTAAGCACGGGGATTTTGGTGGACACTTTCGCGCCACCGACCACCGCGCCGACGGGGCGTTTCGGACTTTCCAGCGCAGCGCGCAACGCATCGATTTCTGCTGCGAGCGACAGCCCCGCATAGGATGGCAGGTTGCGTGCAACCCCCTCCGTTGACGCGTGCGCACGATGGGAACACGAAAACGCATCATTGACATACATCGTGCCGAGAGAAGCAAAACGGATAGCCAGTTCAGGATCGTTCTTTTCTTCACCCGGATGAAACCGTGTGTTCTCGAACAGGAGAATATCGCCGGGCTTTGCGTCGTTCAGTTCATGCTGCACGCGTGTCATGTCGCGCCAGTCCGTTTCAACGAAGGAAACCTCACGACCGATCGCAGCGGCCAGCGGACCTTCAACTCCACGCAGAGACATCGCTGGCACCACTTCACCCTTGGGACGAGCGAAATGGGAGAGGACGACAACCTTTGCGCCGGCTTCCGCAAGCTTGCGTGCCGTTGGAGCAAAGCGATCCAGTCGCGTGGTGTCCGTAACGTGCCCGTTTTCCATCGGCACATTCAAATCAGCACGCACGACCACGGTTTGTCCGGCGACTTGCGCCTGATCCATTGTCTTGATGCCAGACAGGTCAACATTGTACATGGATTTTTATCCGACTGCTTTCTTGGCCGCAGCAATGACCGCATCGCTCGTGATGCCAAAGTGCTTGTAAAGCGCGCTCGCGGGTGCAGAGGCACCGAAGCTCTTCATGCCAATGAAGGTTCCGCTGTCTCCGAGCCACTGGTGCCAACCACTTTCAACAGCGGCCTCGATGGCGATGCGCGGCGCCGTGGCAAGGACATCAGAGCGATAAGCCGCGTCTTGTGCGGCGAACAGTTCCCAGCACGGCATCGAGACAACTGCAGCCTTGATCCCGTCGCCTGCCAGAACATCCGCTGCTTCAACCGCCAATTCGACTTCAGATCCTGTTGCCAGAAGTGTAACGTCGCGCGCACCGTCTGTATCTCGCAATACATAAGCGCCTTTTGCAGAACGGTTCTCCGCATCATGCGTGGTCCGTAACGGTGTCAAACCCTGTCGCGTGAGAACCATGATAGACGGCGTGTTTGCCGTACCGATCGCTTGTTCCCAGCATTCGGCAACTTCGACGGAATCTGCTGGGCGGTACACGTTCAGGTTCGGCATGCAACGCAGGGCTGCCAGATGTTCGACCGGCTGGTGGGTCGGACCATCTTCACCCAGGCCAATGCTGTCGTGTGTCATCACATAGATGACCCGTTGTTCCATGAGTGCAGACAGGCGGATGGCCGGGCGACAGTAGTCGGTGAACACCAGGAACGTTCCGCTGTACGGCACGATACCGCCGTGTAGCGCCATCCCGTTCATAGCCGCCGCCATGCCGTGTTCACGTACGCCATAGTAGATGTAGTTGCCGTCGTAGTTCTCCGGCGAAACAGTCGTGCTGTGCTTTGTGATCGTACCGTTCGATCCGGTAAGATCCGCCGAGCCACCGATCAGGCTTTCGACAGCAGGGATAATTTTCTCCAGCACCTTTTGCGACGACTGACGCGACGCCAGCTTCGGTTGCTCGGAAGCAAACTCCTGCTTGATCTCGTTGACGGCTGCCGCCAGTGCAGTGCGTGCCGCATCGTCAACCGGATCACCCAAACGCGCACGCGCCACAGCATCCATGCTGTTCGCGTTCTTTTCCCAGGCAGCCCTGGCTGCCGCACCAGCCGTACCGACTGCACGCCATGCCGATACAATATGCTCCGGAACATCGAACGGTGGCGAAGACCAGCCAAGCGCTTCCCGTGTCAGTGCTATTTCCTCGTCACCAAGCGGGGCGCCGTGCGTTGCGGAGGTGCCTTGCTTGTTCGGTGCACCGTAACCGATCACTGTCTTGCATGCGATCAGAGAGGGTTTGTCGCTTTCGCGGGCCTTTTCAATGGCTCCGGCCACCGCATCGTGATCGTGACCATCCACACGCACGGCATCCCAGCCACAGGCTTCGAAGCGTTTGACCTGATCGTCGGACACACTCATGCCCGCCTCGCCGTCAATGGTGATGTTGTTGTCGTCGAAGAGAATGATCAGTTTGCCAAGTTGCATGTGCCCGGCCAGCGAGATGGCCTCATGGCTGACGCCCTCCATGAGGCAACCATCGCCTGCGATCGCATAGGTATAATGATCAACAACATCATCACCGTGGCGTTTGTTCAGGATACGTTCGGCCAATGCCATACCAACGGCTGTTGCGATGCCCTGACCCAGCGGTCCCGTCGTGGTTTCGATACCGGGCGCATGGCCATATTCCGGATGCCCGGCTGTAGGCGCGCCCAACTGACGGAAGTTGCGCAACGCATCCATCGTCATGCCGGGGTATCCGGTCAAGTGCAGCAGCGCGTACAGCAGCATGGAGCCGTGACCGGCAGACAGCACAAACCGATCACGATCCGTCCATTCCGGGGCTGACGCATCAAATTTCAGAAATTTCGAAAACAGGACGGTTGCCACATCGGCCATCCCCATCGGCATACCAGGGTGTCCGGACTTCGCAGCTTGCACCGCGTCCATCGACAAAACACGGATGGCATCCGCCATTTCCTTGGGCGACGCACCGGTTGTGGCCTCATTCGATTGAGCCTGCGCCATAACGGCACCTCCTGCTGACGGGGATTCGCGCACACAAAGCGCGCCAATTCATACATGAACCGTATGTTTCGCGAGCGGTGTAGCGCTCTCAAGCGAGCGAGTCGACACGCCAACCCCGTTAATTCACGGGCTTTCGTGTGGCAGGCTTGTCATATATTGCGCTTCGGACGTCCGCTTAGGGCTTGCCGCAGCATATCTGGCAGGTATCGCTCAACCAGCATAAGTTTCCCGTCAATCCAGGGAGACCGCCGCCGGTAACTCCGAAACCAAACCTTTGCACGGCGCGACACGGTCAGCAGCAGGGCAAACCCAATGGCCAGCAAGATTGCGCCTGTCGGCAGGGGAAGCGGCAATGAGATAGCACCCAGGACCAGGCAAACAATCGCGACACAGGTGACCAGAACCCTGAGTACCGGATTTTTTCGTATCGGTGATTGCACATAAGCCATAACGGATACTGCCTTGCAGGTCTCACTTATCGAATCTCATACGCACAAAGCAGATGGGTTACGACAATTTTGCGGCGAATTCGCAAACCGATCCAATACGCCGTATTGCGAGGAGCGAATTGCGTGCTAAATGTGACGTGAACCGAGACACACGCGGCTTGCCCGCCCAAATCCCCTGGACATACCCTATGAGTTTTGCCGGAACGGACACCTATGTCGCGACCGATGACCTGAAAGTGGCGGTGAATGCCGCTGTGACACTCCAGCGTCCATTGCTCGTGAAGGGGGAACCCGGCACTGGCAAGACGGTTCTGGCCCATGAAGTCGCTCAGGCGCTCGGGGTTGATCTGCTGGAATGGCATGTGAAATCCACGACGAAGGCGCAGCAGGGCCTCTACGAATACGATGCGGTAAGTCGGCTGCGCGATAGTCAGCTTGGCGATGAGCGCGTGAAGGACATCGCCAACTACATCAAGCGTGGCAAATTGTGGGAAGCTTTCGTGCATCCAACGCGCGCCGTGCTGCTGATCGACGAAGTGGACAAGGCCGATATCGAGTTTCCGAACGACCTCCTGCAGGAACTCGACCGGATGGAGTTCAACGTCTACGAAACTGGCGAAACGGTGAAAGCGGATCACCGCCCCATCGTGATCATCACCTCGAACAACGAGAAGGAATTGCCGGACGCATTCCTGCGTCGTTGTTTCTTCCACTACATCAAGTTTCCCGACGCGGACACGATGCGCGAAATCGTCGATGTTCATTACCCAGACATCAAGCAGCGTCTGGTGAAGGAGGCGTTGAATGCCTTCTATAATCTCCGCGAAGTTCCGGGACTGAAGAAGAAGCCGTCCACATCAGAACTGCTGGACTGGATCAAGCTTCTTTTGAACGAGGACATCGATCCGGAGACAATCCGCGAAACCGACCAGCGCAAGCTGATTCCGCCGCTGCATGGCGCCTTGCTGAAGAATGAGCAGGACGTGCACATCTTTGAACGATTGGCCTTTATGGCTCGGAGGGATGGCTAGCTGCTCGTAAGGGCCTGCGTCAGGCCGGGGCCTCAAGCACGAGTCGTTCTATGATGTGATCCCACATCCACATCGGCGCATCCGACGTTAAATGGACGCCACCAAGCCACATGTCCCGCTGAAGTGCTGTACGCGCATCGCGGTTGCCTGCAAGAATGTCCCGACCGACGGGCGTCAATGACAGCTCCTGTTCTCTCAATTCCGACATGGTGACATCATCGGTCGGTGGATATTTGAACCGCTCGTGCGGCGCGCATGACAGCAACGGTTCGTCCGCATCGCACAGGTTTGCAATATGAGAGAAGGTGCGCCAGTCACCGATGAAGAGCACATCCTCAAAGTTCATGTTATCGACGAACACGCGCCCAGGCTTTGATATGCCGCTCTGCACGAGGGAGAGGATTTGCCGTTCGGTGCGGGTCAACCCGTCCGATGTCCAGGGAAATTCCTCCAGGTAGCGTTTCAAGGCCGCCTTCAGGAAAGATAGCTCAGTCAAATCGCCGGTCATGAAGACTTCAAGCGTGGTGGGGTCAGACGATCGAAACGCGCCCCACCCGTCTTTCGCAAGTCTGAGTTGGGATGCCGTGACAGGTTTTCGGTCCGGGAACAGCGACGCCATCTGCATGGAATCGAGTTGACCGATGCCACGAAACCCATCGACACCTGGAAATGCGTTAATACAGATCATGCTCAGGGTTGGATGAGGATTGTCACTGAACCAATCAAGGATTTGCAAGATCTGGAGCTGATCCAGAAGGTCATGCTCGAACCAGAGAACAACCTCGTCAAAGTTGCCAGTCGCACGCAGACGGTCGTCTCGCTTTTGAAATTCCCGGCATACCTCCGCGACATCAATCCCGGGTCCCGACAGATACTCCGCCCGTACTTCACTGAGCGCCGCAAGATCCAGTTTCGCAGGCATCGGTCCGTGGTGCATCGGATCGCGCCACGGGAGAACGTCGCCACCCACAGCGCTCGCCTTGATGATGTTAGCGGCACCGTCGCCGTTCGTGATGTGAAGTGTGGTTTTGCTCATCCAGCCGACGCCACTGAATTCGGATTTCAAGAGCATACATCTTATTGTCGAAGTACCAAAATTAACGCAGACGAACGCATGGAAACGACGCTATCGCGCAACCGTCAACTTCGATCGCTTCCACGCATCAAAGCCTCCACGCATGTGGACAATTCTGGTGAACCCCAGCTCGCGAAGAATTTTCAGAGATCGTCGACTGCGAACGCCGGATTTGCAGTGCATGACATAGGTAGCTTTGGGATCCAGTTTCGCGAGCTTCTGCCTGAACTGTTTGGAGTAAAAATCCACATTGATGGCGCTTTGGATATGTCCCGCACGAAACTCGCGCGGTGTGCGGATATCCAGAACCTTGACCGCCGCATCGCTCTTGAGCAGCTCCGCAGCTTGTGGTGCCGACACATTGCGAATGACCTGAGCCGCGCTCTGGGTTGGCAACAAGACAGGCGCGACCATCAGCGCAGCCCCCACAACGAACGCAATCAATTTCGACGACATGTGCATGGCGGGACTCTTTCGCAGTGAGACAGATCTTTCGCTTACATATCACGCCTCATGTGGCGGCGTATTGACGAGGTGGCAACCTCAAGGTCTTGTGATCGGAAATGCGACTCCAAAGCACGGACCAACGAACTATGACGCTCAAGACAAAAATAATAGAAAACTTCGGCACGCCCTGCCCTGTCATCGACATGGATGTGGTTGAACGCAATATCGCGCGGGTTCAGGCGTTGTGCGACGATGCGGGGGTCGCCAACCGTCCGCACATCAAAACACACAAAAGTCCACGGCTTGCGAAGATGCAGATTGCAGCAGGGGCCAAAGGCATCACATGTCAGAAGCTCGGCGAAGCGGAAGTCATGGCGAATGCCGGGATCACGGACATCTTGATCGCAACCAATCTGCTGGGCGCCGCGCGATCCGGTCGGTTGGCGGCTCTGCAACGTCGTCTACCACTGAAAGTGTGTGCCGATAATCCCGTGACACTTGGGGCCTATGCGGCAGCGGCACAGGTTGCCGGGCGACCGCTCGACGTTGTTATTGAGTGCGACACGGGGCAGGAACGCGCCGGAGTGGAAACACCAAACGAAGCACTGGAACTCGCAAAAATCATCAAGGACAATCCGTCGCTGCGATTTGCAGGGCTTCTCTTTTACCCTCCCCTTGAAGGTTGGCCCGCAACGCAAGTTTTCTGGAACAGCGTTTCTGCGGGGCTATCCGATCTCGCTCTCGAAGCAGAAATCGTATCGACCGGGGGCACGCCCAACTTCGTCAACATCGGGAAGCTGGAGGGCGCGACCGAACATCGCGCGGGGACCTGCATCTTCAACGACCGTATGATGATGGATGCAGGTGTCGCAGCACTCAGCGATTGTGCATTCAGCGTCTACACAAGTGTCGTCAGTCGGGCTGGTGCGGAGCGCGGCATCCTGGACGCAGGTTCGAAAACCCTCACGTCAGATCAGGGCGGGCTCGACGGCTACGGTTTCATCCTTGAGCATCCCAATGCCAGAATTCACAAATTTGCCGAGGAACACGGATTTCTCGATCTGAGGGGTTGCAACGAGAAACCATCCGTCGGTGACATTGTGCGCGTAATCCCGAACCATGTGTGCGTCGCGGTCAATATGGTCGATCAACTCGTCGCCGTGCGCGGTGACGAGATCATTGAAGTCCTGCCAGTTGCTGCACGCGGCATGCTGGTTTGAAAAAAACGCCCCCGCGGACATTTGTCGACGGGGGCGTCTCATTTTCCTGTTCAGGCGACAGGCCTCACGCGAGGTCGAAGCGATCCGCGTTCATGACCTTGGCCCATGCCGCAGCGAAGTCGCTTACAAACACTTCGCTCGCATCATCAGCCCCGTAAACTTCCGCAACAGCACGGAGTTCGGAGTTCGAGCCAAAGACCAGATCGACGCGTGTGCCAGTCCATTTGATCTTGCCCGATGCGCGATCTTTGCCTTCAAACACATCCGTGCCGCCTGATACGGGGGACCATTCCGTGTCTCTGGACAGCAGGTTGACGAAATAGTCGTTCGTCAATTTGCCTGGACGATCCGTGAACACACCGTGCGATGAACCATCGAAGTTTGCATTGAGGGCCCTCATGCCACCAATCAGAACCGTCATCTCCGGCGCGGTCAGCGTCATGAGTTGCGCACGATCCACCAGAAGTTCCTCGGCGGACCGACCATTGGTCTTGCCAAGATAGTTGCGGAACCCGTCAGCAACCGGTTCGAGAACTTCGAACGCTTCGACGTCGGTCTGCTCTGCCGTTGCGTCCGTGCGGCCCGGAGCGAATGGCACCTCAATATCGTGACCAGCGTCCTTGGCTGCCTTTTCAATCGCAGCACACCCACCAAGCACGATCACATCGGCCAGAGAAACCGGCTTGCCGAAGTCCTTCCGGACACCTTCCAGCGTACCAAGCACCTTCGCCAGTTCAGCCGGATTGTTGGCGTCCCAGTCCTTCTGGGGTGCAAGGCGAATACGGGCCCCATTGGCACCACCACGCTTGTCGCTGCCACGGAATGTGGATGCCGAGGCCCAGGCCGTAGTGACCAACTGCGAAACGGACAGGCCCGATGCAAGGATTTTACCCTTGAGAGCTGCGATGTCGGACGCGCCGATCAGGTCGTGATCCACAGCGGGAACCGGATCCTGCCAGATCAGTTCTTCAGACGGCACTTCCGGTCCGAGGTAACGCGCAGCCGGTCCCATGTCACGGTGGGTCAGCTTGTACCACGCACGGGCGAACGCATCGGCGAACTCATCCATGTTCTCGTGAAAACGCTTCGAGATCGGGGCGTAAATCGGATCCATCTTCAAGGCCATATCCGCCGTTGTCATCATCAGCGGCACGGTTGTCGAGGCATCATGTGCCGCAGGCGCTTCGCTGGCGGACGAAGCTTTCGAAGGCGTCCATTGGTTCGCGCCGGCCGGACTTTTCGTCAGTTCCCAATCGTATCCGAAGAGCGAGTCGAAATAGCTGTTGTCCCACTCGATCGGTGTGGGCGTCCAGGGACCTTCGATACCACTGGTGATCGTGTCATCGCCCTTACCGCTTCCCATGGTGTTCTTCCAGCCGAGGCCTTGTTCCTCAATGCTTGCGCCTTCAGGTTCGCGACCGACGTATTGATCCGGATCGCCAGCACCGTGCGCCTTGCCAAAGGTGTGTCCGCCGGCAACAAGCGCGACGGTTTCCTCATCGTTCATTGCCATGCGTGCGAATGTTTCGCGAATGTCACGTGCGGACAGCAGCGGATCCGGATTTCCGTTCGGGCCTTCCGGGTTCACATAGATGAGGCCCATCTGGACGGCGCCAAGCGGGTTGGCGAGTTCACGATCGCCACTATAGCGCTCATCGCCCATCCATTCCGTCTCAGGGCCCCAGTAAATATCTTCCTCTGGTTCCCAGACATCTTCACGGCCACCGGCGAACCCGAATGTTGTCCCACCCATGGATTCGATGGCACAATTTCCGGTCAACACCATCAGATCGGCCCAGGAGAGTTTCTTGCCGTACTTTTGCTTGATTGGCCAAAGCAGCGCACGCGCCTTGTCCAGGTTGCCGTTATCAGGCCAACTGTTCAATGGAGCAAAACGTTGTGAACCTGACGAGGCGCCGCCACGACCGTCGTACGTGCGATACGTACCGGCACTGTGCCATGCCATGCGAATGAAGAACGGACCATAATGACCATAGTCCGCAGGCCACCAGTCCTGCGAGTTCGTCATCAGCGCGACGATATCTTTTTTAACAGTCGCAAGGTCAAGTTTCTTGAATTCCTCGGCGTAGTTGAACCCGTCTCCCATTGGATCGGACAATTCAGAGTTCTGACGAAGGATCTTGAGGTTCAACCGGTTCGGCCACCAATGCTGGTTTGCCGTACTTCCGGACGCAGCCTGTCCGTGCATCACCGGGCATTTGCCAACGCTCATGTCGTTCATGTTCTCTCCATTCGTGATTTGGGAAATGTTCAGGGGGGTCTGTTCCAGATGCATTATCGGAATCTGCATCCGATAAGTCTAATTGTAATTTCTTGTGCTTTGCATTAGTTTTTCAAATATGCGAGCGGCACCTGATTTCACCTTGAAACAACTGACCTATTTACGCGCACTGGTCAACGCAGGCAGCTTTGGTGCCGCAGCGGCAGCATCCAACATTACACAACCGGCGCTTTCGCTGCAGATCCAGACGCTGGAAGAGCATTTTGGCGGGCAATTGATCGAACGGCGCCGCAGTGGACTTTCGCTGACACCGCTTGGGGCTGCCGTTCTTGAGCGTGCTCACGACATCTTGAACATCGCCGAAGACCTTGCAACGCTTGCAGTGCGGGCACACGAAGCTCCTATCGGCCCTGTTCGGCTCGGACTTATCCCGACGGTCGCGCCTTACCTTCTCCCGCGCATTCTCCCCGGTCTGAAGTCGAACTTCAGCGAACTTGCGTTCATCATTCGTGAAGGTCGCACCAGCACCTTGATTGCGGATTTGGAGAACAACGTCATCGACGTTGCGGTTCTGGCCCTTCCCCTGGAGACATCCAGCCTGGAAGCAGAACCCTTACTCGAAGAACCATTTGTGCTGGCAACAGGCGCAGATTTCAAGGCGCCTAAAACCAAGACTGTTGCGGTGAGCGCGATTGCCGATCAGGATATTTTGCTGCTGGAGGAAGGACATTGCCTGCGTGACCAGACCATCCAGGCATGTGGTATCAACGTCAGTCGCGCCCTCAACCAGTTTGGCGCAACAAGCCTCTCGACCATCATCGAGATGGTCGCCAGCGGCTATGGCGTCACGCTGCTGCCGGAAATGAGCCTGGAGAAAGAGGCGGCAGACAAACGTATTCAGTTGTTCAGGCTGCGAGCACCGTGTCCAACACGCGAACTGGGACTGGTGTGGCGCGCCTCATCCCCATACGCTGAATTCTATCAACGCATGGCCAAGGCGATGCTGCCCAAAGGCGCATAGATTGAGGAATTATCATGCCCGAGAGTGACGACAACACGCTTGCATTCTACGATGCAGAGGCAAAATCGTATTCCGACGCCTTCATCGATCAGCGCGACACGAAACACCTCAAACAGTTCATGGAAGAACTGCCGAAAGGCGGAACGGTTTGTGATCTTGGAAGTGGCAATGGATGGGCCGCCGTCGCACTGCGTGACGCCGGGTTCAATGTAACGGCGATCGACGGGTCAGCCGGCCTGGCACAGGAAGCCAAGGCGCGACACGGGCTGGACGTGAAGGTCATGCGCTTCGAGGATTTTACGTTCGTCGACACATTCGACGGCATGTGGGCCGCGTGGTCGCTGCATCATGCGCGACGTGCTGCGTTTCCGGATTTATTGCAACGCGTGGGAAAGTCCATCAGAGATGGCGGCATTCTGTTTCTGGGCATGAAAGGTGGGGACGGAGAAAAACGTGACTCGCTGGATCGCCTGTACGCATACTACCAGATAGATGAGTTGAAAACCCTCGTCGCTGACCGTGTCGGCGCAGACATTCTGCTTGCAGACACGCATGAGGGGTACGGATTCGACGGAACCGCCACACCGCTGCACTCGCTCATCGCCCGCAAGACCGGGTGAGACGAAACTGGCAACGGCCCTTACGAAAAATTCGGGAGGTCCTGTAACGCAAGCACCTCCCGAAAACGCATTATCCGTTGCGAGCGAGCGCAACCTTCGCGCCATGCCCGTCGTACATGGCATTCAATCCGGCAAACCATTTCCCGACGGCTGTGGCCTCATCGATCGGATTGTACGGGGCGACAATATCGAGCCACTTCAACATGCCGAACAAGGCATAGTCAGCGTAGGTCGCCTCGTCGCCACCAAGGTACGCGTTGCTGGCGAGAACCATCTCAAAGACAGCAAGGCCCTTGCCAAGACCGGCCAACCCGGCTTCGGGTGAGACCTTCATATCTTCCAGCGACTTGCCCAGGACCTTTTCCCGTGTTTGTCGAAAATAGGCCTGATTGTCTTCATCGAGCAATCCGTGAACTTCGCTTACAGCGACCGGAATAGCGGCGGGCAGCAATTGCTTGGCAACAACTGCAATGACCAACTGCGCCTGAGCCCGCGCTGCTGCGTCCTTCATGAGCAACGGACGGTCAGGATACGTCTGATCGAGATACGTCGCGATGTCCCAACTGTCGGAAATCCATTTACCATCGTCGACAATAACGGGAACGGCCTTCTGGCCGGAGTCCGAGATCCGGTCTTTCTCGATAAAACGCCATGGCACAGACTCGAAATCGAGCCCCTTGTGGAGCAGCGACATGCGCGCACGCCAGCAATAGGGGCTGAAGCGGAAACGGTCGTCCTTGGCCGTGAGGTCGAAAAGCTGAATGGTCATGTCGTGCCCTTGCGTCTGTTCTGTGCTTCACCATCAAGTCCGCTGCCTAAACACACGCGTGATGTTTCACAACGACCAAGTGATCACGAACGTGACAACGGGACGGGTCGTCTGTTCTTGCAGGCAGCACTACGGCTTGAAATGCGAATGGAGCACGCGATCCCCGACGCGTATGCCAAGTGCCGCCGCGCGCCCACCACCAATCTCGAGGACACCGGTCACTTTGGCCCCGGACGAGATCGTTTCCTCGGAAAAGGGTTCTGTTTCCCTGGCAATACGGGCGATTCGACCGTCAGCAGCGATGAAAAGCATATCGAGTGGAATGTATGTATTGCGCATCCACATATTGATGACCTGTTCTTCCTCATAGGCGAACAGCATTCCGGCATCGTCGGCAAGCGAGCGCCGAAACATGAGGCCACGTGCCTGTTCACCGGGTGTCCGCGCGGTTTCGATCCGCAAAGTGATGTCACCCTTTTCAGACTTGATCACCAGCGTGTCATCCGGCTCCCCCGCACCGACAGCGCGCGCACCAAGAACGATCACCAGAAACAGAAAAAGGGCCGCGTAAGCAGCCCTCTTCAAATCAGCAAATCCAATCCGCACCATGTGCACCCTGATTAGTGGGCCGGAGGAGGGAACCCACCGCCACTGTCACCATCTGGCCTCAGGTCCGCAGCCATCAGTCCCTTGGGTCCGTTGCCGTGCCGCACCTGCACCATCTGGCCAGGGCGAAGCTCGGTGAAACCATAGCGGCGCAGCGTTTCCATATGGACAAAAATGTCCGGAGTGCCTTCGCCACGTGTCAGGAAACCAAATCCACTGACCCGGTTGAACCACTTGACCATTGCTGGTTCCCAGTCGCTTTCCGGCTCCACACTCACATGTGTTCGTGGCGGAAGTTCGGACGGGTGGATCGCCGTCGACTCATCCATTTCGAGAATTCTGAACGCCTGCAATCCACGCGGCCGCTTGAGGACCTGGCAGTGAACCCGTGCGCCTTCGTAAGCTGTCTGGTAGCCTCCGGCTCGTAAGCACGTCACATGAAGCAGAATGTCATCGCCACCTGCTTCGTCCGGTATGATAAAGCCATACCCTTTGGACGCATCGAACCATTTAATGGCACCGACCACCTCGAACACATCAACCGGCGTACCCTCATCGGTTGCTTGTCCTTCAAACCCGACTGGTCCAGCAGAACCGTCTGGTGGTACGTTATCCATGCCGCATCCCCCGCATACATTGTTACATATTGCGCCGTGCACCGGTTTACCCTTCGCTGCACGTGCATGTCTCTTGGACGACTCAGACCATAGCATTTTGCCAATGGCCAACCATGCTCAATTTTCCGGATTTCCACGTTCTCCCCAAAAAGTGCCACAGCACTGGAGATCATGTGAACAATCCGCAACCCCTTGAATTACCGGTCAGAATTTACGAACACTGCACAACCGTGTGGCCTTAAAGATACGATTGAGTTCGTGTCCCGTCCGATGCCGCAGACAATCGCAGACCCCGCAAATCACCACAACCGACGATTAGTTGCATTGCCCTGATTCGCAAAAAATTTTCACGACAGACACCGGTCGGTCGATAACCCACTGAGTTTCGTGACAAGTTTGTGTCAACCAATGGATTGTCGTGAAACCATCAACTCCCGGAGCTTTGGGCCTTTCAGAGATTACGCGTCTTCGACCAGAAGTTGCATAGCCAAAAGGAAAGCAGCCAGGGCCACGAAACTCACATCTGGACAGTGTCGCAGCCGGATCGCATATGACGCATATGAAGGCCGTCACGATCAGGCATCAGACCCAAGCCAACGCAGAACAGGAACACCCCCATGCGCTATTTGCACACCATGGTTCGTATCAAGGACATCGACGCTTCACTTGATTTCTACTGCAACAAACTCGGCATGGAAGAAACACGCCGCATGGACAGCAAGGCCGGAAAGTTCACCTTGATTTTTTTGGCGGCGCCGCTGGACAAGGACCGGGGCAAGGCCGAACAGGCTCCCTTGCTGGAACTGACCTACAATTGGGAACCGGAAGAGTACGGTGAAGGTCGCAATTTTGGTCACCTGGCCTTCGAGGTCGATGACATCTACGCGACGTGCCAAAGCCTTATGGACAATGGCGTCATCATCAATCGCCCACCGCGTGACGGTCGCATGGCGTTTATCCGCTCACCGGACAACGTTTCCATTGAGTTGCTGCAGAAGGGTGAGTCCAAACCAAAAGCCGAACCATGGACATCCATGGAGAACACCGGCCACTGGTAGCTCCAACGTAAAAAGCCGCCATTTCTCTCGAAAGTGGCGGCTCATGCTATCTCGGGCATCGAAAGAACGGTGGTGGCACTCCCTAGGGGAATCGAACCCCTCTTTCCAGGTTGAAAACCTGGCGTCCTAACCGATAGACGAAGGGAGCGCAGTCACCGAGCGCTCGTATAACCAAGGTTTGCCGTATATTGCAAGCCCATCTTGCTGCGATGCGACCGGAACGGTTCGGTTCCAACGATCCGGCTGCCGGAACGACAGAAAGACCGGGCATCACACGCGATCCAGAGGACAGAATGGTGGGCGCAGCGAGGGCCACGGCGCGCAGCAATGTCAAAACCATTTTCAGCTCTGATCGAACGAAGCAGGAAAAGGCAAACGCAGTTTCGTCATGACACATGATCCTCTAACCACAATACGACCAGTCGAGTTGAGGCAACACCGCGATGCTCTCGATCGTGCTGTCTCGGAACTGTATGCGGCGTTCGCCAAACGCAAGCTTTCCGAGAATGGCCCGGACGCCTGCACGGCTTGCTGTGCGTCTCCCGAAGCAATGGCACGCATTGCATCGGCGCAGAAACACACCATCAGCATCGACGACTTGAGCGAGTACCTTTCTGCAGCCAAAGGCGCTGGGGCGGGTGAGGATCTCGCCTATCTGTTGCCCCGGATCATGGCCGTAATCGCCATCGGGCAAGAACCCAAGTGCGCAGGTCTGTTTTCAATCTTCGCCCACTATTTCCCCCCAATGTGGACGAAACTGACAGAACAGGAGCGGCAGGCTGCAACAACATGCGCGGTGGCCGTTACGCAATGGCGCATGAACGTGCCGCAAAGCCACGACTGCGCGTTTGAGACAGCCGATGTGCTCGAGATGCTCGCCTCGGGCGGTTTCGATACCGCGCCCGTGCTTGAAATACTTGCCCATCCACCCGCCACGCTGGAAGCAGCGCGCGTCCTGACACAGATAATCATCCACCATGCGGATCTCTGGCGCGACAATGGATGCGGCTTCTATAGTCTTCCGGACGAGGTCGCCGCGAACATCTCGAAAGATCTGCGAAAGTCATTAAGCTCTCCGGGCGTCCTTGCGCTTCTGGAAACGGCAGCCCTGTCGGAAAGTGATGAAGATTTCGCGGAGCAGGCCTCACTCGCCCATCACATCGCGGAAACGCTGTAGGACAACCAGAGCCCCGAAACGTCATAGCGTCGTTATGGAGCTGCGCGCGCTTGGCGAATGACCAGCCTCCCGTTAAACGGACGGGACATCGTTGATCGTGACATCTGTTTTCGTCCGCCCTTGCCAGGCGTCGCGCTCGACTTGTCCCGCGATGTGCAGCGGACGACCGTCAGATGTTGTTAACATGTTGACCCACAGCGTGATACGGACACAATAACACTCTGGTGCATGCAGCCGTGTTGTTTGACGATCTGGACAGAAGTCCGCTTTGCCCCTGAAGCTGCCATGACATCAATGACGCGAATGACCCATAGGCGACATCCGCCACAAGGTTAGCGCACAGGTTTCTACCTTGCTTGTTTCCAAACATACTCGTCTCTTTCAAACATAAACACCGGACGGGCGCGACGCGATACAAAACGACCTGAAACATATTGACCTGTCCCATTGTTAAATCCGAGAGACTTTGGGGAATCTGCGAAATAACCTCTTTCACCGCATTTGAGAAACCCTTTCGAAGCGTCTCGAAAGTCGATATTTTGAATTACCCTGCTAGGCACCGACGGGGTATGAACATAAAATGATGGATAGTACTCACCAGCATGACGCGTTACATTATTTGGCTTGATAAAGCCTCCGCCTTGCCGATTGACAACGCCATATCTGCGCTGGACGCCTTTACCTGCGTCTATGTGTCCGCCACGGTAGGCATTGCTCTTTAGGAGTTTCGCGAACACCTCGTAGTCTGTTGTACTCGCTTCGAATCGTGTCCAAAACTCTGGGCGACTGGCGGGCCAATATGGCCTTAGACGTTCCCTGACGTCCTCTGGCAATTTTATCCGATGGTAACCACCACAACTCATTCGCCCGGAGAACTGCATGGGTTTGTTTTCTGGCTCGTCCCCTGCGTTACTAATGCCCCACGGACTGCGTATAAAGCCCACTGCCTTAAATACACTCAACTGCCTTCTGCGCCATGCCTTCCATTCTTGGTATGTAGACTGGCTGAACTTCGCGCCATGAAAACTAAGTTGCGACCACGGGCTTTCGTAAGCGTCCTCACTTGCATAGCCGAGCATCTGCGAGGCCATTATCTCGACGTTGTCGATCCAAGCGACAAATGGCATGAAGTCCGCTGGGATGGTTTTGCCAGATCCCAGATTCGTCTCGTCGCAAAGGTGAGGAACTACGATGGCAATCGCGCCGCCGTCTCGCGTTGCTTTAATAAAGTGTCGCGGAACAGGATCATGCGTTGATGTCACGGAACCGTCTGCGGACATCGTGACCCGCATAT